>USJH01000024.1 GCA_900554955.1 uncultured Clostridia bacterium
CCCATGATTGAAGAATCTTTGCTTATTATATTGATTAATGTTGCGTTTTCATCTGAATAATGGAACCAACCAACAAATACATATAAGTTGCCATTATAAATCATATAGTTTGAAAATGCTTTAAGGTTTAATGTTGCACCCGAGTCAAAAACATATTGTTGATTGAGTCCAGCAGCAATTGCACCATTTTCAATTGTTTGACCAACACCATCAACATTTTGAAGAGTTCCGTTAAATGAAAGGAGAGTGTTAAATGTGAAGCCAGCTGGGATTGTTCCAGTGTTAACATTTCCAAGTTCTGAAACGTCTTCAACAAGTCTGTGTGCAACATTTGCAACATAGTTTCCAGTGTTGATATATGCCTTTGCATAGTAAACTGAATTGTTTTTATTTAATGCGAAGAAGTCGCTATTATTGAAGTTCTTTAATGCTTCATCTTCATATTCAAAACAAATATCAAACTTATAATAAGCATTATCATAGGAATATGAAGAATTTAATTCACCAAATTCACTTGAATGTTTGTTTTCTGAATTATTTCCGTTGATATACCATTCTTCAACAGTGTTAGATGTTGTTTCTGATTGAATTGTTATCAGTGTAAGGTCATTTGAATTATCGCTATCAAAATAGCCATAAACTGAAAGGTTATATTTATCAAATACAAATTCGACAGGAGAGTTAGTATCATCAATTCCTAAAGATTCTGGTGAAAGGCCATTAGAATTGAACAAAACTTCATTTGTAGATTTTCTGATAAGCAAGAAGTTATAGCCAGAATGAACATTAAATCTAAGGAATCCAAGAATCCTTTTAATAGAAGAATAGTTTTCAATTGTGAAATAAACAAGAGTAAGTTTCTTTGTTTCAAGATTGATTTCAAGTTTATCACAAACAATTGCTTTATCTGCAGTTCGAATTGCAGTGTTAAGATTAAATTCAACTTTTAAAATTCTGTTAAGACGTGCATTTTGATATGTGTTGCCTTGATCATCTGCTGTGCATGCTTCAAACAAGCCAGATTCAGTATTGTAATTATAGAATTTGAAATATTTTGACAAAATGTTTTTGTTGCTTGAACCAGCACTTTCGCCATTTGCCTTGAAAGCATTATATGAAATTCCGTCAAAGCGATAGCCACCAGCTGGGGAAATGATAGCTTCAATTTTAGCATCAAAGAAGAAAGTTCCTTTAAGTGTCACAATTCCATTTGGCTCAACATATGAGCTGTCTGCAATTGAAACATATTGACCATTTTCCATTAATCCTTGAAGTGGATTTCCAGCACTATCTCTTAAACCGTTGCTCATTTCATATGCCATTTCACGATTGTCGAAAGTGAATGTAACTTCAACTGCACGTTTATAAACAGCAACAATAACAGTGTCAGCTGTTGAAATTGAAATGTATGGGGTTGTTTCTTCTGAACTCATGAATACAAGGTCAGACCATGTTTCAGTGTCACGATCAAATTTTTGTTCATACCAACCAGCAAAAATATAGCCAGAAGCAGGAGCAATTTCAATTCCTTGGAACAAGACAATGGTGTTTTGAACAAACGTCAAGTCTTGGAACATTGCCCTGATATCGTTGTTTCCATCTTTTGCATATTCAAGTCCAGTATATTTTTCTGAGAATGAGAAGCTGTCAATTGATGGATATGAATTTTCGCCACTTTTATATTGTTTATATTGATATGGGTCGGAAAGAATAAGTTGCTCACCAACACCAAGATATGTTCTGTTGTTAATTCCACCAGCAACATATACAGAGTTTGCAAGTGAAACAGGAGATGACTTTATATCAAGTGTTGGTAAAATGATTTTGTTTGTCTTTTCATCATATTTGATTTCGTCACCTTCACTGTCAATAAGAACTGCTTGAACAGTAAAGTTAAATACAGGAATAGTTGAAAGGTTTATAAAGTTTCTGTATCCAGTTCTAATGAGATATGGATATTTTTTGTTCTTTTCATTTTGCATTATCGCCTTGATAAGATCATAGATAGAATCAAGAGTGGTGAATTTATCGCCAGCTTTATAAGACGTGCCATCAATTGCCTTTTTAAGTTGAATCTCTTTAACAACAACTTTTCCAGGTTTTTTCATTTCAAAACATAAATCATAAAGAGCTTTTTCAATGTTTTGATATTTTCTGCTTCGAATTGTATTTCGAATTCCTTCATCACCACAAACTTTTTTAAGATATGATTCTGAAAGTGTTCCATTTACAAACTCAATTCTGTTTCCAAGGCTGTCGTATCTATCAAAATATGGAGATGATATTGTAACATTATTACTATTTTTATATTCATATTTATAATAGCTATCATAGTTTCCAACAAGAACATCATATGCCATATTTTCGCCACGATCTGGGTGAACAATATAGTTGCTATATTCGTTTGCTGGATCTCTATTATATGTGATTTTAAAGATATAGAATAAATAGTCAATTTTATCTTCATCTTTAGCTTTTTGATTTGCTTTTACAAATTCATCAGTAGGGCAGAAGATTGGTTCAAGTTTATAATTAGAGTTAACACCAAGCGAGTGAATTGAAAGTTCAAACTCACCTTTAACACGAACAACGATTGTAACAGTAGTGTCAACATCGAAATACATGCTTCGAAGGTTTAATTTTCCATCAAGCGTTGGGTCTTTTTCGTTTACTCTATATGTTTGTCTTGCCACACCAAATCCCGAGTTTACAAGCTTGTTTAAAACACTATAATCATTATATTGTCCAGCAATTTGAGTTGTAACAAGGTTTCCAGTTTTTGTGTTTTTCTCATCATATAAATTAAAGAAATTTCTGTCAACAACAGCAACAGGAATGTCGCTTGCTGCATCTGCATCATACATTCTTCCATTTGTATGGTTGTTTCCGTCAATATCTGTTCTGATGATAGTTCTTCCGTCGGCATCTGTTTTAGGATTGCTGTTAGAATAGTAAACAGCTTGAACAAGAATTCCAGATGAGTCTTCATCTTCGGCAAAGATATATTCGTTATATGTTTCAATAAATTTTGCGACATATCGAACATTAGAGTGAAGTTTAGAAATTTTTAAAACTTCGCCATCAATAATAACATTTCCAGATTCTTTCAAACGATAATATCTTTGATTGTTTTCATTATAATAGATTGCAACATTGCTGAGATAATAATAGGTTTCACTTTGATATACAGATTTTCTGATAGAAGAGAGATAGGTTCTTTCTTCAACGTCATACATGTTTTGGTCAACCTTATTGATGAAAGTTGCGTCATAATAATAATCGGCATTTCCTTCACCAAGACCAGTAACTTTTCTGTAAACCTGAATATAGTTTGGAGCTTTTTTAGAACCAGTGTTGATAAAGAATCCACGAACTTTATCAAGCATTCTTTCTGGAACAATTGCTTCTTCTGTTTTATCAGAATCATAATAATATTTAATTGCTCCCGATTCAAAAACGGTTTTGTATTCAGTTACATAGAAATAATCATTTGATTCTTCATTATAATATGCTTGAATAATTTCATCGGAATAAATGTCATCTGAGTTCGTAACTTTTTCATTGGTTGTATACCAGAAATTGTTTTCCTTGTCATAGATGCATTTATACCAACCTTCAAAACGATATCCAATTTGAGGAACAGCACGAAGTTCAACATATGAGTCACGATCAATATATGCTGTTTTAAACTGTTGGGTAGAGTATAAGTTGCCATTTGCATCTTTCAAAAGTTCACCAGCATTAAGCGAACCAAGACGGCTGACATAAAGTCCATTGATCATTCCATTTTGAACACGTTTAATTACTGTAAAAATATTGCTGTTTGCAGTTGCGATTTGCTCGGTGCAAATATTACTAAAGCGAACACCAGCTACAGAATATGTTGATGAATCACCTTTATACATTGATTTTCCATATGCTTCAAAATATGAGCCGTTTTCGAACAAGACACTATTATATTTCATGTTATAGAAAAGAAGTGTGTTGATGAATGAAACATTATTTTGTTCTGGAATATTTCCAAGACTCATAGACCAGAAAGCTTTTTCATTAACATCATAATAAAGAGGAATGGTTGTGCTGATATTAGACTCGGTGATAGAATCATAGAAGAATTTCGATGTGAAAGAAACATTGATAATTTCTTCAAATGTTGTTTCATCAGCACTCTTATTACTATTTTTCAAATAATATCCTTTTGAACTTGAGAATACACTTATTGGGCCACTAAAACCTTTATAGGTATATTGTCCGTTATTATTTTCAAGAACAATGATTCCACTTTCACCACTTTTTGTTTCGGTTATAACTTTAAGGAAGTTTATTCCAGTGATAACACCATTGCTGTTTTTGTTTACTTTGAAGAATAATGGAACTTTGCCAGAAGTTATGCTTCCACCAAATGTTCTTTTTACAGAACCATTAAATTCAGCAACATAAACATCATCAAGAAGTTCATAAACAGGTTCGCCGTTTTTAAATGTTCCTGTGAAATAGAGGAAAGGATATCCAGTCAAGTTTCCATAGAAATATCCGGATTTTCCTTGATATTCAGTTCTGTTATAGTTAACGAAATAAAGAAGATCATCATAGCTGCTATTAACATCAAGTTCGTCACCATTATTATATGAAATTTGAACGCCACCACCTTGGTTGATTGCACCATCGATAACAGCAGTTCCTGTATCAATGTTAAACACACGTTCATATACAGGGAAGATAACATAATAGCCTGCATTTTGCGATGTGAAACGCATGATTGCATTATAACGGTCTTGGTTGCTTTCAGTTTCACCACGATTATAATAAAGAACTTCACTGTTATAACGTGAATATACTTTCCATTCTTTAAATCTATAAATGTATGTGTTTCCGTCATCACCATTAAGTTTAACAACAGGGCTTGCAACCATAACGGCAGATTCAAGACCAGTTCTGAAATATGCATCATTAGAATTGAAAGCATTCAAAATGTTGATCATCTTATCAAATTGATAACCAGACATGTTTGAAGAATTGTTAACTTGTGAAGCTAGTGTTCGATAGGCGAATGTTACACCACTTATCATTACATTGTCATAGTTATAAAATCCGCTTGAGCTTTTTGTTGCACCAGAAGTAATTCCTTTAAGACCAGTGCAGATGATATTTTCATCATTTGAAGAACCAGAATTGAAATAGATGATTCCATCTTTGCCTTGAGTGTAAGAGTGAATGTCATAGGTTGGAGCACCTGAAATTGTTGTTGAATCTGTTTTCCACAAAAGAACGTCGCTAATTTCAAGTTGTCTATATCCAATTGTGCCATCATCGTTAATATATCGTTTATAAAGCTTTTTAGAATATCGATTATTAATGCTTATTGTGCTTGCATAGATATAGTCTTCATCGCTGTTAAGTCCGATGTTTTGAATTGTAAGTTCGCTTGGAATTTTAACAGGATTTCCTTCTTCATCTTCAGAAAGAGTATAGATATAATAGTCATAATATTTGCCATTATCAACAAAAACGGCATCATCTTTATCACATTCAACCAAAGCATAAACAGGATTGAAGTTTGCTCGATCAAGAACCCAATAAGCTTTGTCAATATAATCATTTTGAGTAAGGTTTTCAATTGTTTCACGGAAAGCATAGGTTGTGAAATCTCTGATAAGGTTAGTCTCATTTGTCGCAATATTTGTTCCAATAATTTCAACATAGTATGCATTGTTAACATCAAGAGAAATGTTAATTACTGGAGATTCATATGCTTTATGTTTAACTTTAAAACTTAGAACTGGGTTAGGATATGGAAGACCAGCAAGCAAAGTGATTCCTGGGAAACCTTCAATCGCATTTTTGGTTGAAGTATAATCCATATTATAATAGTTTGCTTCTTTTGTTGATGCATTTCTATCCAAAATATAAGCTTCAGATTCGTCAAAAACAAGAAGGGAAGAGAATGATGGATAAATTTTAGGATTCGCCTGGTCGTTTGTTACAATATATTTTCCAAGAACTGTAACATTATCGTTTCCGGCAGTTTGAGCAGTTCTCATAAGATATGATTTAGTGCTATAAACAGTTTCTTCTGCTTCATAAACATAAAGTGGTTTGCTTCCATCTGCAGTGCTTGTAACATAGTTTCTTATAACTTCAACTTGTGGTTTAAAGTTGAAAGCAAGTTCTTTATTTCCATTGGCCTCTAAAACAGGATAATATTTTTCGGTTTCTTGGTTATTTTCATATTTAGAATAACTTGTCAAAACAAAATAATAATAATTTTTAGTTGTTTCAATATTTGCAGAGCCATTCCAAACACGTTTAATATTTTTTGTTTCACTTACAGATACAGACAGTCCATCTTCTTTCATTGTTTCCACGGTGATAGAATTAAGATATGTATCAGTCCCCTTAAAAGTGATTTCAATTTCAGCTGTGTCATAAACGTCAAAAAGGTTAACTTCATAGGTGTCGCCATAGTAAAGATATGTTGATCCAATGATTCTGTGATATTTTTCGCCGTCATAATATAAACGACTTTCAACAAAACCATTTTCAGGATTGTTCACATCAAAATAGAACATTGTCACAATTTTTCTGATTCCATTTGCAGTTGCATTTGTGATAATGCCATATTCCTTAGTCTTTATAGGGTTTCCGTTGACATCAGCTTTATAAGCTTTTCCTTTTCCATCACTATATACATAAACAAAGTTTACACCATCAACAGAGAAGATGTTTTTACCAGTTTCACCAGTTGTGTCAAACTTAAAGTTATAGTCATCTGTTCTGATGTGTGTTTCAGCATTTTCTTTCAATGAATATTTAGATTCATCAATGCTTGAATATACTCGGTTTCCATTACTGTCAAGAACCCATGTTGCATTTTCTTTGATTCTTTCAGCAGAAGGATTGAGAACAAAGAAAGTTGTTTTATAAAATCCATCACTGGTGTCAACAGCTGGATTTCCTTCATAAATATTTCCAGAAGCATCATAATAACGAACAACTGTTTGTGTTTCAGTTGAATCTGTTGGAGTTCTTAAATATTGTCTGAAATATAAAGTTGTTGGTTCTTTAAGGCCACCAACACTCGAAGAACCAACAGTGTCGATATAATAATAACAATTTAAAATCAACTTAGAGCCAATTGCATTTCTAAAAGCTTTTGCAAGTGAGCTTGTGTTCTTATAAATTTCTGAGCCAAGCATGATCTTGCTGCCTAAAAGATTGTCAAAGTTTGAAATTTGATTGAAATATATAACGTTTTGTGGAACAACTATTGTCTCGCTAGATGATGAATCATTCTTGGTGATATAGTCACGTCTTCCGATTGGGGCAGTATAATAGTAATAGTCACCAACTTTTTTCACATCATAATAAACATAAACGTTTTGAGTATTTTCACCAACAGTAAATCTCATGTCTGTTGCATATGAATCTGCAACGGTTGAAACACTGTAAATATCGCCAGAAGCAGTGCATTCTGAAAGAATTTTAGAACCAATTTTATAAACTGGTGCATAGCCATTTTTCTTGTCAGCTTTAACATGTATAGTTCTTGGTTCATATTTCAAATTATACCATTCAACAATATTTGAACCCTTTTCATCAAAAACATCTTTTCTTACAATTTTAAGAAGAAATTCAGGGGTAGATCCAGTAGAGTTTTTATAGAAAAGAATAGTGTCAGAAGCATAGCCACTTTTATCTGCAACAATGTTTCCACCAATCTCTTTATGATCATAGATATAATATTTGCCATTATAAATGACCATATCACTTGTGATTGTTTGTGTGATAGATGTATTAGAATCATCAATCTTTGTTTTTGAAACTTCATACATTGTAACATTCATTTCGCTGATTGTGTTTCCAGAATTTTCTGGGAACTCGTTTCCATTAATGTCAACAACATCATAGTTCATTGTTGAAGGATTATAACGATTGAAAGAAACAAAATAATTTGTTCCATCTGTGAAATATTGTTTTGTGATATTATCCAAAGTTTCAACGTTATAGCCTGTAAGTGTTGCATTTGAAGGAAGAATAAGAGAAATGATAATGTTTGTTGTGATATATCCATTTTCATCTTCAACAGAGCTTACACTTTTGATAACTTCATAACTAATGTTAGAATCTTTCAAAAGTTTCAAATAGGTTGATGGAACACTTTCAGTTTCATCATTTTTAGACTCTGTAAGTCTGTAAAGGTTAACAATAAGGTTGCTTTGTTCGGCATATTGTGTTCCGATAATTCCAACATCTTGGCGATCACAGAAAATGGTGTTTGCTTCTTCAGATTCGCTTGTGTTATATTCGCCACGTTTAATAAGATCAAGAGCTTTGAAAGTTGAACTGAAAGCTTCTCTCTCAACCATCAATGGTGAATGGAAAGAATATGGCTTAAGTCCAGAATATGTGCCGCCATTTAAAGGCTGACCTTCTTTGCTGAACACGATATAGTCATCTTTTTCAAGACCCACAATTTTGAAATATGAGCCTGAAATTGTCGCTTTAATTCCAATTGGGTGAGAAGTATTATCGATGATTGTGTTTCCACTACTATCTTTTCTTTTTAAATTTGTAAGGCCATTGCTTAATGTAACATTCGTATATTCGCCAGTTGAAAGCTTATAGAACAAATTGATTGTAACACCTTCCAATTCTTGAGGATAAGCAGTAAAGAAATTATCACCAGCAAAGAAAGAACCACTCAACATGAAACCACGAACTTTTGCATAGTTCGCATAAAATTTGAAACCATTTATTGATTCTTGTGATGTTAAAATAAGTTGGTCTTTGTGATAAGATGCTCCAGCACTTGTTGTTGGAGAATAGTTATAAACAACAGAGTTTGAAGTCAAATTTCCACTTTTATCAAGACTCATGATATCTTTAACTGTAACTGCACCTTTGGAATTATAGTTAAGATCAAACAAACTGCCGCTTTGTTTAATAATTTGGAAAGCATCAGATTTTGCAAGTGTAGAAGTTGTCAAAACATTATCGCCAAGGCTGAAACCACTTGTGCTTGAAAGAGCAGGGAATTTGCCAGAAAGGGCATTTGAATTTTCAGCTGGAACATTCATTGTCCAACTTTGCATTGCATAGTTATAGTCAGTAACATCATTGCCATTATTTTTCAATGGGGTTATACGTTCAACAACAACTTTTCTTCCTTCTGGGAAATATCCAGTTAAAGCTTTGATTGGGTTTTTGTCTTTATCTGAAACATCTTCATAACCTTCGCCATCAAAACGAGTGTCATAATATGTTTTTTTGTATGCGAAATAATATTTGCTTTCATCATATGACAAACCGCCATAGTCAAGAGTTGAAGAGTTTGGAGAATATGCTTCAAAACTCATTGCATATGCTTCAAAAGCAACACTCGAGCTATAATTAGAATCGCCTCTTGTTGAAACACCTGAAATTGCTCTAACTTTCATATATCTGTTTGTAGAGCCCGCTTCAAGTTGTGGGTTGAAACGAATTTTGAATTCACCAGAAGAAGCATCGATATAATAATCCATCAAACCTGATGGACAAGGAATAAAGTTTCCTTTATTGTTTTTGCCAGTTCTATATTCAAAAGAGAAAAGTGAATGATCAGTTGAAACATCACTGAAAATGTTTTTTATTTTTTTCCCTGAATTGTAAACATTTACAATATCATTGAAAGACATTTGTTTAAGTGCGCTGTCGTTAAGTGTAAGCCTGAAAGTGTAATATTTTCCATCAACAATAACCTCATATGAAGGGAATGAGATATTGCTTTTATTAATATCAAGAACTTTTGCATAAAGAGCGGTTGAATCTCCATTATAGAAACAATTCTTCATTGGGTCATAAGAAGTTGGTCTTAAGCCAGTGTTCTCAATTGTTGTATAATCTTTGTCAGTATAAAAGTTCGAAAGAAGATATATTTGGTCAAAACCAATATCTTTAACCTTGTCTTTATTTGTGCCTGAATAATAATATTCAATTGTCCAAGTAAAGCTTCCAGAGTTATTATCAATAACTTTGTTTCCATGGCTGTCAAATGAATATTTGTTAAAATCAACAAATGGGGTTGTAAGTTTCAACCTTCCAGAAGAGTCAAACGAACTGTCAGTGTTTCCACTGTCATTTGTAAGTTTACATGCAGAAAAAGTAAACATTGACAAAATGCCAACGAACAATATGAGTATGAAACTTAAAAGTGATTTAATTTTTTTTGAACTTGATGATGGATAATTCATTGTTTCTCCCAAGCGCTATATTTAGTTTGTCAATTAGAGCGCAAATATTATTTA
>USJH01000025.1 GCA_900554955.1 uncultured Clostridia bacterium
ATTTCATGGCAAAGGGTTGAAACATCACGATATGACTCGCCCCAATTAAGCAAAATATATGGGTGAAGTCCAAAAACTCCAAGACTGAAACCACCAGTTGTTTTTGCAGGTTTTTCATAAACATCAATCCAGTTTTCTGAAACCGCTTTCTTTACTGTGTCAATATATTCTTCACCATATTTTTCAAGGGCTTCAAACATAAGCGAAACACCCTTTTCATATGAATATTTATCACTTGCCTTACCCATGTTTGCATAGTTGTCAAAATAGAAATATTCATCAAGTTTTAATGCTTTTTTCTTTTTATCTTCAAATTCATAGAAAAGGTTTAAGTTGTCATGCACAGTTTTAATCAGTGTTTCAACAATTTTTGGATTCACTTTTATCGACTCACAAGAAGCATCAAGTTTGCTTTTATATTTCCCAATTTTAACGAAAAAATCGTTCTCTTTAGTTTGAGAAATATAAAGCGAAGCAAGAGTATAATTCATGTCAGCAAACGATTTTAAAATCGTATTATAGGCTTCTTTTCGCACATTTTGATTTTCATTTTGCACTAAAGTTCCATAAAGAGCAGGTGTAAGCACAACTTTTTTCCCATCAACTTCTACTTCGCCAAACTTGACATCAACACTTTCAAACTTATCATATGCTTCTTCATTTGAATTGAAACTTGGAATCATTGATAAAATTCGATTAGTCTTTTCATCAAGTGCATGCTTTTTATTTGTCAAAATGCTTTCAATTTCAAGATCATAATCTTTAAATTCTTCAAGTTTTTTCCAATTCTTAAGATCGGTTGTTTTATTTTTGCAAAGTTCAGGTTCAATGAATGCAAGTTTTGGTTCTTCTTCAATCATGAAATATGAAAAAGCTTCTTGCATATCTCGGCTAAATTTATCTTTCCCATCAAGAGCTTGACGAAGTTGCAAATATGCCATAAGTTTGTTTGATAAAAGTTCAAAATTGTCGCTTGCATTAAAATATGAAAGCAAACCTTCTTTTGTTTTAAGCTTTCCTTTAAAATTAACAAACTCGCAATATTGTTTCTTAATCTTCTCAAAATCTTGTTTTGCAAGCTCTTCACTTGCATAAATATCTTTTAAATTCCACTCGGTTGTAAGTTTTTCCATTTTTTCCATAAATATATTATAAACAAAAATATTCCATCAATCAAACAAACAAGCATAAAAAATAACCGTTTTTAGCGGTTATTTTGATTTTTTATTTATCTTTTGGTTTATTGTTGTTTTTGTTTTTTAATTGCTTCGTCTTTAGAAAACAACTTGGTTCCACGAATGCAAAGTTGAATAAGCATCCAAATTCCGGCAAGCCCCACAATTGCATATAAAATTCTTGTAAAAACGCCCGCACCAAAAATCCATGTCAGCAAGTTCCATGAAAAAACGCCAACCAAGAACCAGTTAAGCGAGCCAAGAATCATAATTGATAAAGCAACAATGTTTGCAATAATCATTTCTCTCCCCCTTTGTTAAAACTAGTATGAATCAAAACAAAAGGTTTTATGCAAACAGAATTTTAGGCATAAAAAAAGCAGTCATAAGACTGCTCAAAGTTGATTTTAGCCTGCGTAATATGAGTTCATAATGAAATATGTAACACAAAATACTAACAAACAAATTGCAAGAATAATTGTAAGTTTCTTAATTTTTCCTTGAAGAGAACCACCTTTATTTCTGTTATAGAAAGTGTCAGCTTGTCCGGTGATTGCGTTTGTTCCGTCTGCTTCAGTTTTTTGGCAAAGGTTGATCACAATCATAACGATTGAGCAAGCAAAAATAAGACAAGCAAGAACAATTTTGATAACTGGAAATGAAGAAACAACCCAATCAGGTCTTGAAACATCATCAGCAGCGAGCATTGTTAAAAAGTTAAACATTATATTTCCTCCAAATTCGCAAGTATTATAGCATACTTGTTTTTTTCAAATCAAGCATATTTTGTTTTTTACAGCACAAAATATAAAACCGTAAGAGCAATAAGCCCAATAAACAGCAAAATCCATGTTACACGTTTGATTGGTTTGCTTTTAATATATTTTTGTTTTGCAACCGAATCGATGATAAGAAGAACCATCAAAAACACGAAAAGCGAAACATATAAAATTGTCAAACGCTTTTCTTGTTCGGTTTGAGCAAGCAACAAATTTATCATTCCCAAAAGATTTTGCATTATTTTTCCCCTTAGAAATATTGTATATCATTTAGGCATTTTTGTCAATATCGACAACTTATGAAAAGCAAATTTTTGCAAATTCTTGTGGGTTTTTGCTTGCTCCACCAACCAAAAGCCCATCAACGCAATCAAGAGCCAAAATTTCACTTGCATTGCCCGAATTAACACTTCCACCATAAAGAACTTTAGGTTCATATTTCAAAACCTTTCTTGCTTCATTTTTGATTGTTTCAACAACCGGCTTAATGTCTTCCGAGTTCATTGTTTTTCCAGTCCCAATTGCCCAAACAGGCTCGAAAGCAATCACAATTTCTTTGCTTTTCTCAACACCTGCAAACAAGTCTTTAACCTGAGTGCGAATGTTTTGTTTATAACCTTCTCCACCATCATCAGCAAGGCATACAATAACGTCAAGACCATTTTTCTGAGCAAGTTTAATTTTTTCACAAATCAATTTGTCAGTTTCACCAAAGTCTCTGCGGCGTTCGCTGTGTCCAAGAATTGTTAAAGTTGCACCCGCACTTTTAAGCATTGAAGCACTAACTTCACCAGTATATGCACCTTCTTCTTTGTCCGAGCAATTTTGTCCACCAACTTGAACTTTTCCTTTGAAAATTTTTGCCATTGGCCCAACGCAAACAAAAGACGGACAAACAGCAACTTTATTCTCACATTTTTTCACAAGTTTAACAAACTGCTTTGCATAGTCTTCTGCTTCTTGAACAGTTTTATACATTTTGAAATTTGCAACGATATATTTCATATTTCACCTTTATTTGTCTTTATCTTCAAGCATTTCAACACCTGGAAGAACTGCCCCTTCCAAAAATTTAAGAGTTGCGCCACCACCAGTAGAAAGATGTGTCACTCTTGAAGCATATCCAAGTTCGGTTATTGCAGCAGCACTGTCTCCACCGCCAACAACTGAAACAGCATTTGATTTTGCAACAGCTTTTGCAATTTTCTTTGTTCCCTTTTGGAAACGTTTAAACTCATAAACCCCAAGTGGCCCATTCCAAATAATGGTTTTTGCTTTCTTGATTTCTTTAACAAACATGCGAGTTGTTTTTCTTCCTATATCCATTCCTTGGAAACCTTCTGGAACAGCATATGCATCAACAGTTTTTGCTTTTGCATCTGGTGCGAACTCGTTTGCGACAACACTGTCAACTGGAAGCAAAACTTTAACATTAAGTTTTTCTGCTTCTTCCAAGATTTTTTTAGCAACATCAACCTTATCTGCTTCATATCGGCTGAGACCAACATTTCCGCCACGAGCAACAATAAATGTGTTTGCCATTGCTCCGCCAATCAAAAATACATTTGCCTTCATGATAAGTTTGCTGATAACACCAATTTTGTCTGAAATTTTAGCCCCACCCAAAATTACGACAACAGGTGGCTCAGCAGCATAAAGAACTTTTGAAAGTGAAACAATTTCTTTGCTCATCAAGAATCCTGCAACAGCTGGCAGGTGTCTTGCAATTCCTGCAGTTGAAGCATGTGCACGATGTGCTGCACCAAAAGCATCGTTAATATAGATATCAGCAAGTGAAGCAAGTTTTTTTGCGAACTCGTCATCATTCTCTTCTTCTTCCTTATAAAAGCGAATGTTTTCAAGCATCACGATGTCGCCATCTTTCATTTCATTTGTAAGAGCAATCGCGCTTTCACCAATTGCGTCAGATGCAAGTTTAACAGGGTGATTTAAAAGTTCCTGCAAACGTTTTGCAACTGGAGCAAGTGAAAATTTTGGATTGAACATTCCATTTGGTCTTCCAAGATGTGAACACAAAATGATTTTTGCACCATGGTGCATAAGATATGTTATTGTTGGAAGAGCTGCTTTAATTCTTGTATCATCTATAATTTTATTTGATTCGTCCAAAGGAACGTTAAAGTCAACCCTGACAAAAACTTTTTTGCCAGTAACGTCAACGTCCTTAAAAGTTTTTTTATTCATAAATATCTCCTTGTTTTTTTATAAAAAAAACACTTATTTATTTTTTGATGATTTTATTTTATCAAAATTGAAAAAGCATTGTCAAACATATCTTCACTTTGAAACTCACTCTTTCAAAAAATATTGGCATTTTTTATAGATTTTTACATTTTTATTTAAAAATTTCATGCAAAATTTCAAAAACTTCGGTTTTGTTTTCAGCCTTCATTAAGCGCAATTTTTGATCAGTGGTTGCCCCTTGACCTTTCACATAGTTTGCAAGGTGACTTCTCATGTTCAAAAGAACATATTTTTCTGGAAAATATTTTTCAAAAACTTCAAAGTGAGTTTTGATATCTGCAAGCTTATTCACCGCCACCTTTCCACCTAAAATTTCAGCAAAAATTTCTGGATTTCCAAAAGCCCCACGAGCAATCATAACCCCGTCTGCACCAGTTGTTTCAATGATTTTTTCATAGGTTTCTTTATCAACACAATCGCCACTTACAATAACTGGAATTTGAACACATTCTTTAACTTTTTTTGCAACAAGCAAATCAGCCTTCCCCGCATAGCCTTGTTCTTTTGTTCTTGCATGAATTGTAATAGCATCAGCCCCGGCCTGCTGCATTGCTTTTGCAAATTCTGTTGCAATAATGCAATTTTCATCAATTCCACTTCTAAATTTAACTGTTACTGGTTTTGTTGTGTTTTGCTTGCAAGCCTTCACAATTTCTTGTGCCTTTTTAATATCTTTTAAAAGCGCACTGCCTTCACCATTTTGATAAATTTTAGGTGCAGGGCAACCCATGTTAATATCGATAATATCAAATTTTTCAAGCTCTTTCATTTTCACTGCTTTTGCAAAATCTTCTGGGCACGAACCAAAAAGTTGAACACCAACGGGACTTTCACTTTCAAAAGTTGCAAGAAGCTCAAAAGTCTTTTGATTTCCATAGCAAAGAGCTTTTGCACTTATCATTTCAGTAAATGTAAGAGCTGCACCATATTTTTTTGCAAGAAAACGAAAACCAACATCGCTATATCCAGCAATGGGCGCCAAAATTAAATTATTTTTAAGTTCCACGTTTCCAATTTTTAAGGTTTTCATGATCTTATTATATCAAATCAAACCGCCATAAATAAAGTGTTTTATGCATTTTTAAGTTGTTTTCTATAAATAAAATAAACAATCACAAAATAAACCGAAACAACCGCCAAAACACAAATTAAAAATGACAAATAGAAATTCATATTTACAGACAAAATTTCAAACACTGGTCTTGCCAAAAACACTAAGCATGATGCAAAAAATACCCCAAAAATTCTCGGTGAAACATCAACAAGCCCACTTCTTCTTATGACTGATAAATTAATTAAAAATGCAACCAAATAACACACTGCATTTGCAATTTCCACACCTAAAATGTTAATTTGCGGAATACGGATTAAAATAAGATTTAAAAAGATTTTAATTATAAGTCCAATCAAAAGTGAAACAGCAGGAACACCAGCCTTTGAAATGCCCTGTAAAATTCCCGCCGATACTTGAACCATTGCAAGATAAAAAATAGAAATTGATGCAACTTCCAAAATTTGTGAAGCAATTTCAATGTTTTCAAACGACAAACTCCCACCATATAAAATTTTCATGATTGGAAAAGCAAGTGCAAAGCACCCAAATGCAGCCGGAAGAGCAACAACAGTTGCAAGCAAAAGTGCCTTTGATGCCGATTTTTTTGCCCCGTCAACATCTCCTTTTGCATTCTTCGAACTTACACATGGTAAAATTGCCGTTGCAAGTGCAAGCGACATTATAACCGGCATGTTAACTATCGAACCAACTGTTCCCGACTCAAGGCCAAAAAGAGTTGTTGCCTGAGAAACCGAAAATGATGTGTTTTTCAAAATATTAATAACTAAAACACTATCAATAAGCATTCCAAGCGGAGCAATAAGCCCACCAAGAGTTACAAACAATGATGTTGATAAAATGTTTTTGATTGTCTTTTTATTGGACAGAATGGTCAAATTTTCGGCTGAAATTTGTTTATGATTGTGTCTATAAACAACATAACACACCAACATAAATAAAAATGCCGCAAGTTCACTTATGCTGATTCCAAGCATTGCGCCAAGAACCGCATATGGCACTCCTTTTGGAAGAAAAAGTTTTGCAAGAAACAACCCAAAACCCAGTTTGAAAAGTTGTTCAATAAAGCCAGAAATTGCACTTGGAAGCATTTTTTGTAGTCCTTGAAAATATCCACGAAAACCCGCAAGAAAGCCAACAAATATAATTGCAGGTGCAAGCCCTAAATAACAAATTGTTGCACTCTTATTACCCTGAATTGTTGCAAAAAATTTAGACCCAAAAATTAAAATTAAACTGCAAAAAAGCGAAAAACAAAAAAGCAAGCAAAATGAAAAACGCATAATCTTTCCCGCTTGCTTATATTGATTTTTCGCATTTGCTTCAGAAATCAACTTTGAAATGCTTGAAGGAAGCCCTGAGCTCGAAATTGTAAGCATGAGAGAATAAACCGGGAACACCATTTGATAGAGCCCCATGCCTTCAGGCGAAATGATGCTTGTAAGTGGAATGCGATAAATCGCCCCAAGAATTTTAGAAATAATTCCAAAAAACATCAAAATAAAAGCACCATATGCAAAACTTTTTTCACGTTTTTTCATGGTGCTAGTATGCCTTTTATATTATCTTTTTATGCCGCAGGCTCAAAAACCAAATCTAACGATATTGTCTCTGAATTAAACTTGTCTGAAATTGCAGAAGAAAGCCAAATCAAAAAAGTGAATTTTTGCATATCTTCTGTCGCACTTGTTGTTCCAAGCAACACCTTATCTTCTTTAAGTGACTGTGTGCTTTTTGAAATTTCAGAAATTGAAACCATCACATTTTCACGTTCTTCTTTGACAACATCTTCACCCACATTTCCTGAAAACTTAACGTTTGAAACATAAATTTTTGCACCTTGCGGAGCTTGAAGCTTAAATTTTGCATAAACCCCCTCGGAGCCATGGTGATCATGAACTGTTGCTGGAATTTTAGATTCTGCATCTTCCTCACCTGTTGCAGGTTTAAGACCAAGTTTCATTTTTGATAGTTTAAGCTTCTCAATTTGCTTTTCACCTTTTTCATCAAAAACTAAAATATTTTCAGCCTTAACAATATTCACATTTTCAACTTTAACAATCTCCCCCGCATATAAAAATGCAGAAAAACACGAACCAATCACAATAAAAAATAATGCGCACAAAATTGTTGTCACAGTAATCGCAGTGTTATTTTTGTTCATAAAAAAAATCTCCTTTAAAAGCAAGTTTTGCCAATAAAGAAGATTTTATACTATATCACGAAACACCGACTGCACGAATGTCATTTGCACGCCTATATAAGAATAAGAACGTGAAAACCAGTGCGACCATAATGGCAAGAAAAGTTATAATTCCTGCTGGGGTTCTGAAAAACATTATAACATGACCAAGAGCAGAAAAAACTGCAACTTTCTTTCCAACAACATCTGAAAAAGAAACCATGTTTGGATCAGCAGTTTGATTGTGAACACCTTTTGTGACATATACCGTTTCGCCATTTTCATTTTTCTGAGTTGCAATTATTCTGTGAGTTACAATTTGCCCATCTGATGCTCGAACAAATGAAATGTCGTCACCCACTTTAATGTCCTTTTGCGACCTTACCTTTTTAACAACAACACAATCATTGACATCAAAAACACCTTTCATGCTTTCTGATGAACAAATATAAAACGTAAAACCAAAGAAATTATGTCCTTCTCTTGGATTTGTGATTATTACAAATGACAAAACAAAAAATGGCATAAGCAAAATCACAAGCGACCAGATAACAAAACGAGCAATCGCTTTTCTTTTACGCTTGTTTCGAAGTTTTTTATAAGAATCAAGTTCATCAAGCTTATAAACCTGGCTTTGCTTAAGCTCGGCAATAGGTTTTTCTTTAACACCTGAAACAATTTCTTCTTCAGCCATTTTTCACTCCTTAAAATGATTATAGACTTAAACCCCAAGAATTGTCAAACAATTTCAAGCTTTGAAAATTTAACAAAAAAAACAACCCACAAAATGTGAGTTGTTCAATGTGCTAGACTCTAGCAAAAATGGATTTGTTATTTATTTTCTTGTTCTTTGCTTTTCTTTGCAACCAACCAGCAGAAAACGCAAATATAAACTGCAAGGCCAATTACAACAGCTGAAATTCCAATTGAAACCCAATCGCATTTCATCACAACAAGGCAAACAATGCTAACGGCAACACAAACAAGTGTTGCAACCAAACCCAAAATTAAAGATTTTTTTGACATATCCATTTTTATTGTCTCCTTTTCAAACTATATATATTATAACATATTTTAAAAATAATACTAGACCTTTTTTGAAAAAAATTGAATTATTTTAAGGTTTTTGCAATGCTAAGTGAAATATTTTTAGCAAGAGTTTGTGTTCCCTTTCCCATTTCTTCTGCCTTTTTAGAATATTCAAGCAAAATGTCGGTTACAACTGCTCTGTCAAGTTTTGCATTTTTTATAACTAAAATATACAAAATAGATCCAAGATTTAAAAGGTCCTCATCGGAAATATCCTTTGCAAGAAAGTTTGAAATTTCACTTTCAAAAATCTTTTCACGGAAATCCACAAGCCCGCCTTTAAGCAAAAGATCAACCATCATATATTCAATATTTTGATTGATATGTTCAATTTCTCCAAGAAGTTCAAGAAGTGATGAAACACATTTTCTTTCATTTCTTGACAAGCTTTTTTCTTCAATTAAAACCTCATGCAAACGATAAAGAATAAATTCATATTTATTTGTCAAATTTGGAAATTTATCTTTTTCAAACTCTTTAAAATTTGTTCGGTTATCTTCAAACTTTCCAGAAAGTATTTTTGCAATTTTTTCATCAGCTCCAGGAACAGTTTTCATAAGCCTTAAAACATTTTTTCGAATTTTATCTTCTCGTTTGTCTTTTTGAAAAAGAGCATAAAGTTCTTTGCCTTTTTCAGTGTTTTCATAATTAATTTTTGAAAATGACAAATATGCAGTATAGGCGAACAAAATCACCATTGCGACAACACCGCCAACACTTGTTTGAAGAAGAGCAAAAACAAAACCAAGAACTGGAATTTTCTTTTCAACTTTTCCAACAACATATTTTTTATTGATTGTCAAAGTCTCGCCATTTTCACGAACAAGAGTAACTAAAACACCGTCAAACGACTCAAAAAGAGCACTGCCACTTTCACTTGCACTCATATAAAGAACTTCATCACCAACCGCAAGATCCGAAAAATATTCAATTGGTGTTGAAACAACAAGTGAGCAACTTTTTGTTTTATAATAATTCTTAGCGCCAAAAGTTCCAACACAAACCTTGTTTCCAATATTTGAAGCGGAATGTCCTGAAAATGAAAGTAAGAAAGAACAAAACATAATGACAAAAAGCATCACGATAAAAATGCTTCGAAATGCTATTTTCACTGTTTTTTCTTTTGCTTGAGTTTCTCCTTTCGCAGATTCAAGCAAAGAAACCTGTTCTCTTTTCACTTTATTTTTCATTTGTGCTCCAATCAATTAAAATAACTGTTCGGCTTGCATCGACTTTTATTTTTTTGTAAATGTTTTTATTTTCAAATTGGTCACGAACAAAGTTTTTTAAAACTGTTCCACCATGATATCCATGAATAACTAAAACTCCCTTATAAAAAATATCAAGGGAGTTTAAAGTATAAATCAATTCTGCCCTTGCTTCTTCAAGAGTTTTGCCGTGAAGGTCAAGAGTATAAAGTTTTCCAAATTCTAGTTCCAAAAATGCATCATCAAACATATTATTCACCGCAAGAAGGGTTTCCATTTTTGAAACCAATAATTTCACCATTTTTAGTGATTGCATCATCACGTTTATAACGTTCATCCCAGTGAACATATTCATATATCACAGAGCCATCTTTTATAACTTTTTTGTACAGA
>USJH01000026.1 GCA_900554955.1 uncultured Clostridia bacterium
TGGTCTTGAAAATTCGCAAATTTTGAAATATGGCTATGCAATTGAATATGACTGCATCAACCCACAAGGAATGCTTGCAACCCTTGAGAGCAAAAAGGTTAAAGGCTTATTCACCGCTGGTCAAATTAACGGAACAAGCGGATATGAAGAAGCAGGTGCACAAGGAATTCTTGCAGGAATCAATGCAAGCCTATATCTCAGAAATAAGCCACAAATTGTTTTATCTCGTGACAGCTCATATCTTGGAGTTTTGGTTGATGACCTTACTGTTAAAGGCACGATTGAACCATATAGAATGATGACAAGCCGTGCAGAATATCGTCTTCTTCTCCGTCAAGACAATGCCGATGCAAGACTCACACAAATCGGTCGTGATGCAGGACTTGTTTCAGATGAAAGATATGAAGAATTTTTGAAAAAGATGAAAAACATCGAAAAAATTAAAGCAAGATGCAAAACACATTTAAAACCAACCGAGAAACTCGCATCATATCTTGAAGAAATTGGCGAAGCTCCTGCGCCAAATGGGCTTTCAATTGAAAACCTTGTGAAAAGAAGTCGTGTTGACGTTATGAACGTTGCAAGAAAACTTGGACTTTTCAAAAACTATAAAAAGTCTGAAATTGTTGAAGCATTCACTGCAATAAAATATGCAGGCTATCTCGATCGTGAAAAAATGCTTATTGAAAAAGAAAAGAAGCTTGAAGAGAAAAAACTTGACAAAGACACCGATTATTTTGCAATGAAAGGACTTCGAACCGAAGCAATGCAAAAACTTTCCGAAATTAAACCACTTACGGTTGGTGCTGCAAGCCGAATCAGCGGTGTTAACCCAGCAGATATTACAATTTTGCTTATGAATCTTAAAAACAATTAAATTTAAAATCGATATTGACAATAAACTGTGTTTGTTTTATAATATTGTAAGAAAAATTTCAAGGGGGAAAAACCATGGCAAAAGCATTTACAGTCCATACTGGCGACCTTTTGTTATATGCACTCTATCTTAAAAAACGTGGAGATCATTCAGCAGAAACATCAATCACATATGAACAATATAATAACTATTTTGAAGCAGTAAGAGAAAACCTTACAAGCAACTTCATTAACCATGAGTTTAAACCAGGTTTAACAACTCCACGCAGTTCTTTGTTTACTCCTGATGTTTATAAACAAGTTAATGCGGTTTACTATATGAATGACACTGCAAACCAGAAATATACAATTTCTCCAATGATCGCAGAAGATTCAATCAGAGCTCGTGTTCTTGCAGTTTTTCCAACATTCTTCCCTTCACTTCTTGAACCGGAAGGTTATGAAAAAATTCTTGGAATCAAACAAAAAGCACCAGAACCTGGAGACGAAAACTAATCATAAAAAAGCATTCCATTTTTGTGGAATGCTTTTTATTTGTCCATTATTCAACTATTCAACTGTTACACTTTTTGCAAGATTTCTCGGTTTATCAGGATTATTTCCAATTGCTTTTGCAGTTTCAAATGCAATTGTTTGAAGAGGAATTATACTCAGCAGCGGTGCAAGTTCTCTTTCACTTTCTGGAATGTTTATAACAAAATCTGCACAGCCTTTGTCAAAGCTATTTTGCGAGATAAGGATTATTGTTCCCCCACGAGATCGAACTTCTTCTGCAGCCGCCATTGTTTTGTCGTGCATGTTTTTGTCTGTTGATAAAACAAAAACCGGTGTCCCACTGTTTATGAGTGCAAGAGTTCCGTGTTTAAGTTCCCCCGCAGGGTAACCTTCTGCACTTTTATATGAAATCTCTTTAACTTTCAAAGCACCTTCAAGCGAACTTATGCTATCAAATTGGCGGCCAATAAAGAACACTCTAGAAGCATTTTTAACAATATCAACAATCTTGCTGTCAACTTTCAAAACTTCTTTTGATTGATCTGCAAGTTTTTCAATTTCAAAAGTGTCAAAATTTGAATTTTTTAAATATCTAGCCAAGATATAGAATACCAGGCACATTGCCGAATATGCTTTTGTTGAAGCAACGCCAATTTCTTTGCCCGCAAAAATATTAAGCGATACATCTGCAAGCCGAGACATTGAACTTTCCATTGAATTTATGATTGCAAGCACCTTATATCCATTTTGTTTACAAAGTTCCCCAGCCCGAAGTGTGTCAGCCGTTTCACCACTTTGACTTACTAAAATTGCAAGAGTGTTTTCTTTAATGTTGTTTTTATCATATCTAAACTCACTTGCAATGTGCGCCGATGCAGAAAGTCCAAGAGTTTCTTGCAAAATTTTTGCACCATATCTGCCCGCATGATATGCCGTTCCGCAAGCAATTATTTCAACGTTTTTCACACCTTCAAACAATTTGATTGCGGACTGCATTTTTTCTTTGTCTTGATATTCTGTGATAATTCGCTTTAAAACCGCCGGTGTTTCATTAATTTCTTTTTCCATGAAAAATTCAAATCCGCAAAGTTCAATTTCCTCGCCACTTGTTTCAATTGTTTTGAAACTTTTTTTCACCTTTTTAAGAGTTGATGAATATATTTGAATTTTAGATTTTGAAACAACAGCAAACTCACCATCTTCAAGAGCGCAATATTTTGCATTCTTTTCAAAACACAAAATATCGCTTGCAACCATGTTTCCACCAAAGCACGAGCCAACATAAATCGGGCTTGATTTTCTTGCAATGACAATTTCATTTTTACCCTTAAAAAGAACCGCAAGTGCAAAACTTCCAATAAGTTTGTCGCAAGCTTTTTTCACTTTTTCAAGAGTGTTACCAGTTTCTTTTTCAATAAGATTGCAAACAACTTCCGTGTCGGTTTGAGTTTTGAAAACCACTCCACATTTTTCAAGGTTTTGTTTAATTTCAAGATAGTTTTCAATAATGCCATTGTGGACAATTACACATTCCCCAGTGCTAGAAACAATTGGGTGTGCATTTTCTTCACAAGGCTTGCCATGAGTTGCCCATCTTGTGTGTGCAATTGCAGTTTTGAAATTTGCATTGTCGCAAAATTCTTTGATGCATTGAACCCTGCCTTGTTTTTTGAAAATTTGAATTTTATTTCCGTTAAGACCAGCAATTCCTGCAGAATCGTATCCACGATATTCGAGTTTTTCAAGTTCTACATAACAATTTTTAGAAATGTTATTTTTTGAGGCAATTCCAACTATTCCACACATGGCTGCCCTTCCTTTATGATTTCGCAAACAATCCGCCTTAAATATTCAGCAAGATTTTTTGCTTCTTGAAAGTTCTCACTTTCAACCATAATTCGAATTTTAGGTTCGGTTCCTGATGCCCGCACAAGCACTCTTCCGTTTCCGGCAAGTTCTTGTTGAACAACTAAAATTGCATCTGAAAGTTTTTCACTTCCAAGCACTCGAAGTTTATCTTTCGTTTCAATGTTAATGTTGATTTGTGGAAATTTTTCACACTTGCAAAGCTCACTTGCTTCTTTTTCTGATTGCTTCAAACAATATGCAAGCTGAACGGCCGTTAAAATGCCATCCCCTGTTTGCATAAACTTGCGAATGATAACATGCCCCGACTGTTCCCCACCAAGAAGCAAATTCTGTTTTTTCATAATTTCAAGGACATATTTGTCACCAACATCTGCCCTTTCAAGCGAAATTCCACGCTTTTCAAGAGTTTTTTGAACCCCCATGTTTGTTTGACTTGTTCCAACAACTTTATTCTTGGTTAGCTCGTTTCTTGACTTATAAAACGTTGCAAGAGTGGTCAAAACTTTGTCACCATCAATCTCATTTCCCTTTTCATCAACAGCAATAAGTCTGTCACCATCGCCATCAAAAGCAAATCCAATGTCTGCACTTTTTCTGACAACCATTTTTGAAAGGTTTTTCGTGTGAAGTGAACCACAATTTTGATTGATTTTTTCACCTTTCGATGTGCAACTTGTTTTATATACCCTTGCACCAAGCTTTTTGAAAACCAATGGGGCAACCTTGTGTGTTGCACCATTTGAACAATCAAGCACAATTCTTAAACCATGAAGTTGACAAGAGGTTTGACAAATGAATGAAACATATTTTTTAATGAGTGATGGTTCTTCTTTCATTCTTCCAACATTCATTGGGCTTGAAACCTTGCTTTTTATGAAGCATCTTTCAATTTTTTCTTCTTCTGAATCTTGAAGTTTTTCGCCTTTGCTATTAAAAATTTTAATTCCATTATATTCAGGTGGATTGTGGCTTGCAGTAATCATGATGCCATAGTCATATCCAAGAGTTGTGAGATATGCAAGCGCACCAGTTGGAACAGTTCCAACATATGTCACATCAACTCCACCACACATGATTCCAGCAGAAACTGCTGAAACAATCATGTCACCCGAAACACGTGTATCTTTTGCAATTATAACTTTCGATCCCTTCTGAAGGTTCTGACTTATGCTGTTGCCACACTTATAAGCAATGTCAAAAGTGATGTCTGAAAGTGCGACCCCACGAAGTCCATCTGTGCCAAAAAATACAGACATTTTTACTCCTTTTCAAGATATTTTCTCGCCATTAAAGGCTTAATTTGCATTTTGCTTCTGCCAATTGCAAAACCAAAATCCGGAACGTTCTCCGTAACATTGGTTCCTGCACAAACAAAAGCCTTTTCACCAATTGTGACCGGTGAAATCACATTGACGCTTGAGCCAACAAACGCACCATTTTTCACAGTTGAGCGAAATTTCTTTTTGCCGTTATAATTCACAAACACAACCCCGCACCCAACATTAACGTTTTCACCAATATCTGCATCACCAACATATGACAAATGCGAAACTTTGGTTCCATTTCCAACTTTGCTATTTTTAATTTCCACAAAGTTTCCAATTCGTGCACCGCTTCCTATTTCTGAATTTGGGCGAAGCCTTGAAAATGGTCCAATCGTTGTATTTTCTTTAACAACCGATTTTTCCACAACTGAACATGCAACTGTAGTGTTTTTGCAAATGATAGAATCTGAAATAATGTTGTTTGGATAAAGTGTTACACCATCTTGAATTGTGCTGTTTCCAACAATAATATTGTTTGGATAAATTGTAACATTTTCTCCAATTGTTACAGTTTCATCTATATGACAATTATCTTTTGCATTCATTTTAAAGTGAATTTTTGTGTTTTCCATGGACATTTCCTTGTGAACAATGTTCACGCTTTATCTTATGAAAAAAATAAAAGCAATGTGCATTTCAGCCTAAAAAGCCCGCAAATGCCCATTTTTTCTAGAAAAAACGGGGTTTTTTATGATTTTTTGGTTAAAATCGTTTTGCATGTTTTGTTAAATATGTTAAAATTAAATCAGATAAAGCAATAGTGAACTTCACTAATTGCAAATTAAGGAGGCCTTTAAGGTATGAATAAAACAGAATTTTTAAGAGAAATCGCTAATGAAACTGGTGCAACATTGAAAGACACAACAAAATTCTATGATGCATATGTAAACGCAGTTCAAAAAGCACTCAAAAAAGGAGAAAAAATTGCACTTGTTGGTTTCGGAACATATGAAGCAAAACGTAAACCTGCAAGAGAATGCCTTAACCCAATGACTGGTGCTAAAGTTAAAGTTGCTGCTTGCAACGCTCCTGCATTGAAATTCGGCAAAAACTTCAAAGAATCTTTGAACTAAGGCTAACCAAAAAAAAAGAACTGAAAATTCAGTTCTTTTTTTTTGCAAAACTATATTTATTTTAAACTCACCTTTTATTTCTTATCTTATTTTTGCTTACTTCCCACTCTTCCACTTTTTCAATTCGAAAAAACTTTTAAATATAGCCGAAAATTTTGTGCATAATAAAACCAGACATTTCGTCTGGTTTTTATTTTTTTAAACTCTAGATTTTTTCTTTACGAAAACCACAATCAAAATAAACAACACAAACAAAGCAATTGCAATAAGTCCAACTGAAAGCTTTGTAAGTTTAACTTGATATACTGCAGAAACTGACATTTCTCCAGTAACTGTTTGACCATCTTCTCCCCAACGAAGAAATTCATATGAAACAAAAGCATTTCCTTTCTTTTCCGGAGCTTTAACATTTTGGTTTACAGATGAACCATATTCAAGTGTTACAACTTCAACTTCATGACCATTTTCGTCAAGATATGTAATTTCGTAACTTCTGATAAGATTTTTATAAACCGCTTTAATTTTCATGTTTCTTGTTATAGTGCTGAAATCTTGATCCCAGCCAATAAACTCATAATCATATTTTGCAGTTGATTGTTTTGTTGGATTTGATGGAGCAACAATAGTTTCATTTTCTTTAATGATATAAACATTGCCATAAATTTCTCCATCATTATAGAACGTTACAGTGAAATATAATCTTGCAGTTTGAGCTTCACCCCAAGCTTTGTCAAGATTGAAATATTTTGCGTCACTATAATATGAATCATCATAAATCGCAAAGTCACCGTTTCCTTTTTCATCTGAAGAAAATTTAATTTCAGAATTCACAACCACACTTGTCATGTTGTTTCTATAAATCACACTGCTGTTTACATTTGTATAGGTTGTGTTTGTAACAGTGAGTGTCAAACTTGATGCAAGATTGCTGTGTGTGATTCCGAGAACACTTCCAGAAAAAGCTGAAGTTTTGTTGAACACATCATAGATGTTCCCAACCTGTTTTGATCCATCAACCTTGATTGTCATGCCTGTGCAAGCAAACTGATCTCCAACACCAACTCCACCAATAAAGCCACCAAGTGAAGCCCCCGCAGTATATGAAACAATGTCTGCAAGTGAAATGCAGTTTACAATGTCAAGATTTTTTGCAAATGTCACACCAACAATGCTTCCTGCAATTGGCATATAATATGAAGCACTCTCATTTTCACTGTCATATTCAGCCTCGTGATCATCACCAAGAACAACAAGAGATCCACGAAGCAAGAAGTTTGAAATTTCAACTGATGCTTTTGTTGATGACGAAACATTTGTGATATATCCAACAGCACCACCAACAATAAGTCCTGAAACATTTCCAAGAACATAGCTGTTTTCAATTGTTGAAGCAAGCATTGAGTTTGTATAGCTCTTTCCGTTTCCAGCAATTTTTCCGATAAGTCCACCGGCAACTCCGCTTGATGAAATTTTAACATTCATTGCTGTTACTGAAGAAATTGTAATTTCTCCAAATGCTTTTGAAACTACACTTGAAGCATTGTTTCCTGTTGAAACAACATTTTCAATTGTAAGATTTGAAATCGATGGAGCACTGTTAACTGTTGTAAGTGCCAATAAAGCAGATGACGAATCGGTTGTTGTTGTAACAGAAAATAGTGCTGGGTTAAACTCATAAAGGCTATATGTTCCATTTGCAGAACCTTTTGAAATTGAATAAAGCCCCAAAGTTGTCATGTTACTGATTGTATATCCATTTCCATTGAACGAACCTTTAAAACCACGATATGTAACTCTTGAAAGAACATTGTTTTGATATGTATAAATCACGGTTCCAATTCCTGCCCAAACCTTTCCAGAAAGGTCAATGTCCGCAGTCAATATATAATTTTTATCTGCATAGTTTGAATAATATCCGCCAGTCATGATTGCACTAAGCCCGGCAAGTTGTTTTGCTGTTGCAATTTGATAAGGATCAGCAGCAGTTCCCGAACCTTTAAAGTTATATGAGACATCGTCAAGCCAAAACTCAACTTTTTTGAAAACTGGCATTGAATTTGCAACAACTTTGAAAGTTGAATCCATATCAAAAGCAGTTGTTCCTTGAATCAAGAACCAATTGTCTGATTTATAATAATTTTTATTGTCAAAATCAAAATCACCAGAAAATGCATTATCAGTTGAAAGAATCGTGTTGTTTTCTATAATCGTTGAAGCATCTGCAATGCTGTTATAAGCTTTGTGAACACTATCGTCTTTGACAACATTGTTTTCAAAATAGCTTATCCCTTCACCAGCAGAGCCTTCCACAACACCAACAAGCAAACCTGCGCTATTACGGTTTAAAACGTTTTCAAAATTTATGATAACCTTGTTATTAAGCAGATAGTTTTGAACCCCAGTAACCTTGATCCCTTCATCACCAGCGTCAAAATCAAGATAACCAACCAGTCCACCACCGGCAGTATTAGAGCCAGATTGTAAATCTATCGTTGCATTCACAATATTATTTATAAAATGAATTCCATATGCAACCGAAACCAACCCACCACCAGCACTTATTGCCTTTATCTTTCCAGAGAAATATGAACTTGAAATTGTCCCGGATTGATAAATTCCAAGGCTTGTATTTTTTACAGTATCAAACCAACCAACAAGTCCACCAACATAATCCCCCGACAATGTTGATGTTGCAAAACAGTTCACGATTTTTTGACCGCCATCATTGTTTGTAAAATTTCCAACAAGTCCACCAACAACATTTCCTGAAATGTTTAAAGATGATGAACAACCAGAAAGTGTTCCACCAAGTTTTAGAGCAATTGCTCCGGCAGAATCACTTTTTGTGTCAATATCGGTTCCTTTAACATTAAGATCATAGATATATGCTTTTGAACCACAAACTCCAAAAATTCCAGAGAAATTTGATTTCGCATTTGAAGGAATCTTAATGTCAATTGTGATAGTGTTGCTTCCGCCATTGAAATAGCCATCAAATTTCTTTGCATCTGTTCCAATTGCTTCCCAATCGATGTTTGACGAAATTGTAATGTCGCTTGTAAGGCGATAACGTGCGGTTTGATATTTTGCATCTCCATTGTTAACATAATATGCAACAGAAGCAAGATCTTGAAGAGAGTTTACAAGATATGGGTTTGCAATGCTTCCATCACCTTGCAAAACTGAACAAGAAAGCCCATTCCAAATTTCAATTCCAGTATAGCCCGGAACTCCAATTGTTGCAAAAACCGAGTTGATTATCATTTTATTTTCGCTTGAAAATTCAAGGTCGTTTGCAGCTTCAACCATCGCACTGCAAAAATCTGCGATTCCAGCTTTTGTTCCAAGTTTTGTTAAAGTTTGATACCAAAGTCTTAAAATGTTATATTCCGTGAAAAATTCTGGATTTTGTTTATACATCAAATATGTTGCATAGGTTGGAAGTGTGCAGTTATAGTGAATTGCACCATAGTCATTGTCTTCGGTATAGTTTCCACCACATCTGCTGATGTTATTTTTAAAAGAAGTATAGTCTGCAACACAACCATGAAGTGTTGGGTTTGACATGTCTCTGAAAATGTTGCGAGAATATTTAACAACATCTTCACCCATTTGCCAGAAACCTTCATTTGCAATTCCCTTTCCTTCAATCACTGCACCAAATATATCTGAAAAAGCTTCTGCCAAAGCCCCAGATTCACCTTCATAGTCAAAGTCGCAAATCTGGGTTGTGAAAGCATGTTGATATTCGTGACCAACAATGTCAATTCCGTTTACAAACGAATAGGTTGGTGAAGTTAACGAAGAACTATTTCCATCACCAAAAATGAAATATCCTTTTGTTCCATTTCCACTTGGACCAGAATAGCCTGCATTTTCATAGTTTGTTCCAAAGTGAACAATTGCAACAAGATTTATGGTTGCTCCAGATTTATTTTTAATTCCCTTTTGTTCAAATCCAAAATTGCTTTTGTCCGCATAGAAATCATAACACCTTAAAAGAGAATAATATGCTTTGATTGCATCATCATCATTAAAATTTAAAGTTCCAGTTTCATCATCATAATATAAACATGAATAGTTGCTCTTATTTTGCCCATTTGCCATTGCAATGTTTTTTGATGGGTTTGAAAGCGCATAAAAATATGAAGAAGGATTTAAAATGCTTGTATATTTCGTTACATCAACTGAAAAAGTTTCGCCATCAATTGTATAAACATGTTTTTCTGTTGTTGTTTTATAGCCCGTTGTTGGCAAAGTGTCACGAAGAAGTG
>USJH01000027.1 GCA_900554955.1 uncultured Clostridia bacterium
GCACGAGCACCAATGTCACCAAGTCTGCTTCCGTCCTTAAGGCCTTTTATTGCCTCAAAGAAGCATTGTTTAGTTACTTCTACTAGTTTCTTTTTTTCTTCACTTACTTTTCCAACAAGAAAAGTACGTGCTGCATCGCCATGGAAACCGTCTTTAACAGCTCCAACGTCAATGCCGATAATTTGACCTTCTTTTAAAACAAGGTCTTTCTTTGGAATTCCGTGAACAACAACGTCATCAATAGATGCACAAATTGATGCAGGAAATCCTTCATAGTGCAAAAACGATGGTCTTGCACCTCTACTTATTATATAATCGTGAGCAATTTTGTCAAGTTCAAGAGTGGAAATTCCTGGTTTGATGTGCTTTTCCAAAAGGTTTAACACTTCGCCAACAATTCTTCCTGCCTCTCTCATTTTTTCAATTTGCTCAGGAGTCTTAACTTGCGTCATCATTATTTTAAGATCTCCAATGCATTTTTCAATGTGTCTTCTGCTTTGTCTTGGCAGATAACATCAACCAAAATGCCTTTATCTCTATAATAGTTGATAAGTGGACTTGTGTTTGTCACAAAAGTGTCAAAACGTTTTGCAACAGTTTCAGGATTGTCGTCTTCACGAGCAAACAATTCTCCACCACATTCACACATCTCATTATCATAGTTGTTTGTGTTATAGATATTTCCGCAAGTCTTGCAAGTTCTTCTTCCGCAAATTCTGTCAAGAATAACTTGTTTGTCAATAACGAGATTTAAACATTTATCAATGTCTGCAATCTCTTCAAGCAATTTTGCTTGTTCAATTGATCTTGGGAAACCATCAAGGATAAATCCATTTTTTGTATCACTTTGTGCAAGGCGGTTTTGAAGAAGCTCAATTACAACTTCGGTTGGAACAAGCTTTCCACTTGTCATTATGTCTTTAACCTTGTTTCCAAGTTTACTTCCAGACTTAACCTCATTTCTGAGAAGATCGCCTGTTGAAATTGTTGGAATTTTAAGTTCTTTAATAAGACCGTTTGCAAGAGTGCCTTTTCCAGCACCTGGTGCACCAAGTAAAATTATTTTCATGAATTCCCCTTTCGTTATCAGCTTCTTGCCCAAAGGCAAAGCTTTGGGCAAAACTGAAAACTAATTATAAAATGTTTTTATGTCTTTTCGCCATAAGTTGTGCTTCAAGTTGAGTGTTAAACTCAATTGCTACACTAACAACGATAAGCATTCCTGTTGCAGTAAACGCATTGATAAGACCAAGCGAACCACCAGCAACATATCTAAATACGATAGATGGAACAATTGCAATGAATGCAAGGAAAATTGCTCCAAATAAAGTTATTCTTTTTGAAACCCTTGATAGGTATTCAGTTGTAGGCTTTCCTGGACGGATTCCAGGGATAAATCCACCTTGTTGTTGAATATTCAAGCTTACATCGGTTGGATTGAATTGAATTTGTGCATAAAAGTAAGCGAAGAACAAAATCAAAAGACCAACCAAAATGCTGTAAACAACACCACCAGCGCCAATATATTCATAATAGAATTTAGCAAAGCCACTGCTTTCGCTTGTAACACCGCAAAGTTGCATTATGATGTTTGGGAAAGTGATGATTGCTGTTGCGAAAATGATAGGCATAACACCATTAGCGTTAACCTTCAAAGGAATGTATGTTGATTGACCACCATACATTTTTCTTCCCTTCACTTGTTTTGCATATTGCACTGGAATTTTTCTTTCAGCCAAATCGAAGAATACGATAAGAGCGAAAACAACAAATACCATTACAAGGAAACCAAGAAGTTCCCAAATTGCACTTGTAACACCATTAAAGATGTTTCCAAATGTGTTTACAAGTGAAAGTCCAGCAGTTGAAATGATACCAACAAAGATGATAAGTGACAAACCATTGCCTACACCTTGTTCAGTGATTCTGTCGCCAATCCACATTGTAAGTGAAGCACCTGCAATGAGAGTAACGATAACGAAAATATATGTGAGCCACATAAGATTCTCACCGAAAATTGGAGCGATAGAATCTTTATAGCCTAAAACAATACCAACACCCTGTGCAATTGCAAGGACAAGAGCAACAATTTTTGTGATAAGGTTAATTTTTTGTTTTCCATCATCACCTTGTTTGCTGAGTCTTTCAAGAGCAGGAATACCAAATGTCAAAAGTTGAACGATAATCGAGGCGTTGATATAAGGCGTAACACCAAGGGCAAAGAACGCACCGTTTGAAAGAGCGCTACCAGTTACTGCATTAAGCAAACTGAGAATTCCCATTCCGTTTTCATTTGAAACAGCATCGGCATATACTGATGCTTTAAGCCCTGGAACAGGAAGATAGCAACCCAAACGATAAATGAGAAGAAAAAGCATTGTCATTAAAATGGCTTTGCGAAGTTCTCTGTTCTTAAAAGCGCTTCCTAGTGTTTTAAACATTATTTCACCTCAACTGTACCGCCAGCTTTGTTGATTTTTTCAACAGCACTTGGGGTAAATTTTTCTGCTTTAACTGTCAAAGCTTTTGTAAGTGTTCCATTGCCAAGAACCTTAAGTCCATAAGGTTCGATTTTAGCAATAACACCTTTTGCTTTAAGCATTTCGGCAGTTATAACAGTGTTAGGTTCAAATCTTTCAAGGTCACCAACATTGATTGTTGTGTAAACCTTTCTGAAATTATTTGTGAAGCCACGTTTTGGAAGTTGACGAATTAAAGGCATTTGTCCACCTTCAAATCCAGGTCTAACTCCACCGCCGCTTCTTGCATTTTGTCCTTTGTGACCTTTACCACTGGTTTTACCAGTACCTGAGCCAATTCCTCTTCCAAGTCTTTTTGTTGACTTTACAGAGTTAGGAGCAGGAGACATTTCGTGTAATTTCATATTAGTTCTCCTTTACGCTTTCAACAGTAACGAGATGTTTTACAACGAAAATCATTCCTCTTGTTTGAGCGTTATCTGGTTTAACTGTTTCATTGCCAATTTTATGAAGACCAAGAGCTTCAAGAGTTCTTTGTTGTTTTTCAAGTCTTCCACTTGCACTTTTAACAAGTCTGATTTTAAGCATTGGACCAGCAGCTTTCTTTGCAGGAGCTTTCTTTACTGGAGCTTTTGCTTCGGCAACTTTAACTTCAACTTTTTCTTCAGCTTTAACTTCTACTGTTTTTGCAGGAGCTTTTTTAACTGTTGTTTTTGTTGCAGTTGTTTTTGCAGTTTTAGCAGCTGCAGCCTTAGGAGCTGTAGCCTTTGCAGTTTTAGCAGCTGTAGCCTTTGGAGCTGTAGCTTTTGCAGTTTTAGCTGCTGTAGCCTTTGGAGCTGTAGCTTTTGCAGTTTTAGCTGCAGTTGTTTTAGGAGCAACTTTCTTTGGTTCTACTGCTGAAGCAGTTTCAGTTTTCTTTGTAGTTTTTGTTTCTGCCATTGAATTTGTCCTCCTATCTAATTTCTTCCATGGTCTTTCCACGAAGAGCAGCAATTTTTTCAGCACTTCTGAGTTTCATAAGTCCATCAAATGTTGCTTTTACGCAGTTAACTGGGTTGTTTGAACCATAGAGTTTTGTTGTAATATCTTTAATGCCGGCAAGTTCAACAACGTCACGAACTTTACCTCCGGCAATAACACCATTACCTTCTCTTGCTGGCATAAGCAAAACTTTTGTAGTTTCGAATTCACCAACAACTTCATGAGGAATGGTTGTTCCGCTAATGTCAATTTTAACCATATGACGTTTAGCATCTACACTTGCTTTTTCAATTGCAAGTGTAACTTCGGTGGCTTTACCCATTCCAACACCAACTCTGCCGTTTCTGTCACCAGCAACAACAACAGCGTTGAAACGCATTTTACGTCCACCTTTAACAGTTTTAGAAATTCTGTTAACGTTTACCATCTTTTTGTCGATGCCATCGCTAACCTTTTCTGGTTTATTATCACGTCTTGATTTAGGACCTTTTTGGTTTCTATTAAATTTTCTCTCATTTGTTTTTTGTGCAGGAGCTTCAGCGTTTTCAACAACTGGTTCAACTGCTTCAACAATGGTTACGTTTTCTTCTGCCATAATTCCTCCTAAAACTCGAGACCTGCTGATCTAGCGCCTTCGGCAACCTTTTCAACACGTCCGGTGTAAATATATCCACCACGATCAAACACAACTTCTTTGATTCCTGCTTTGAGTGCTTTCTTAGCAACAGCTTCGCCAACAACAAAAGCTTGTTCTTTTTTGTTCTTGCCTTCAAGTTTGCTTGCTAAGTCTTTATCAAGAGAGTTTGCAGAGCAAAGAGTTTTACCAGTGCTGTCATCAATGATTTGAGCATAAATGTTAGTTGTAGAACGGTAAACATTAAGTCTTGGTCTTTCACTTGTTCCAACAAGAGTGTTTCTAAGACGGTCATGTTTTGCTTTTCTAATTGTATTTTTATCAACCTTTTTAAACATCTTTTCTCTCCTTATTTTTTACCTTTCTTGATTTCTTTCAAGTGTACAGGATCCTTTGTATAACGGATTCCATATCCATGATAAGGTTCAATTGGTTTCAAAGCTTTAATGTCAGCTGCGAACTGACCAACTTTTTCATTATCAATACCAGCAACAACAATTTCATTTGCTGTTGGATTTGTAACTGTAAGTCCTTCTGGAATTTCAATTGAAACTGGATGTGAAAGTCCAAGGCTCAATGTGATTTTGTTTCCAGCAATTGTACATTTATAACCGATTCCATTGAATGTTAAACTTTTTGTGAAACCTTCAGAAACACCTTTAACCATGTTGTGGATAAGTGCTCTGTAAAGTCCGTGTTTAGAACGAACTTCATTTGTTTCAGCGTTTCTTACAAGAACAACAGCTGGTTTTCCATTGTGTTCTGTGTGTTCAAGTTTAACGCAATTTTCAACTGGACGACGAAGTGTTCCCTTTGGTCCTGCTACAACAATGATTCCGTCAACAGTTTCGTCAACAGTAACACCTTGAACAAGTTCAATTGGGGCTCTACCAATACGACTCATATTCTTGCCCCTCCTTACCAAATATAGGCGAGAACTTCGCCACCGATTCCAAGATTTCTTGCATTTTTATCTGTCATTACACCTTTAGATGTTGACACAATGGCAATGCCAAGTCCGCCAAGAACCTTTGGAAGTTCATCAGCACCAGCATAGATTCTAAGACCAGGCTTAGAAATTCTTTTAAGACCAGTGATAACTCTTTCTCCCTTAGGGCCATATTTGAATTTAATTACAAGATTTGTAAACTTTCCGTCGTTTACTTCTTCGAAAGAAGCAATAAATCCTTCATCGAGTAAGATTTGAGCGATGTCTCTCTTCATACGTGAAGTCTCAAAGCTAATGCTCTCTTTTTTAGTAACTTGGGCGTTTCTAATTCTTGTAAGCATATCTGCAATAGGGTCTGTGATTAACATATATATCTTTCCTCCTTATTACCAACTAGCTTTCTTAACGCCAGGAATTTGACCTTTGTAAGCAAGTTCTCTAAAACAGATTCTGCAAATGCCATACTTTCTAAGAACAGCATGTGGTCTTCCGCAAATAGAGCATCTTGTATACTCACGCGTAGAGAATTTTTGTGGTTTTTGTTGTTTATTTATCATTGATTTTTTAGCCATATCTTTCTCCTTCTACCCTTACGCCTTGAATGGCATGCCCATGAGTTTAAGTAATGATCTTGCTTCATCATCAGTTTTAGCGCTTGTAACGAAACAAACATCAAAACCACGAATCTTTTCAATCTTATCATAGACAATTTCTGGGAAAATAAGTTGCTCATGAACACCATAAGCATAGTTTCCTCTGCCATCAAATGCTTTTGGATCAAGTCCTCTGAAGTCACGAACTCTTGGAAGAGCGATTGACATGAATTTATCCATAAATTCATACATTCTTGTTCCACGAAGTGTAACTTTTGCACCAATCTTCATGTTTTGTCTAACTTTGAAGTTAGCAACAGATTTCTTTGCAGTTGTAACGATTGGCTTTTGACCAGCGATAGCTGCAAGTTCTTCAACAGCTAAGTTAAAGCTCTTGCTGTTATCTTTAACATCACCAAGTCCCATGTTAAGAACGATTTTGTCGAGCTTTGGAACTTCGTTAATATTCTTATAGCCGTATTCCTTCTCAAGAGCAGGAACAACTTCTTTCAAATATTTTTCTTTAAGTCTATTTGCCATGTTTTATTAAACTCCTCTTTGAGATTTTCTTGCAGCTGTTGTTGCTTTTGTTTCTTTTGCAGCGCCAGTTGCTACGACTTTTTTAGCTGCAGTTTTCTTTACAGCTTTTTCTTCTGTAGTTTTTTCAGCTTTAGCTTTTTCAGCCTTCACTTCAGTTTTTTCAGCTTTCTTTGCTGATTTTTTTGTTTCCTTAACATATTTTTTGTCAAGGGCAGCACCACATTTACATACTCTAACGCTCTTTCCATCTTGAACAGAATGTTTAACTCTTGTTGCTTTTCCGCAAACAGGGCAAACGATCATAACGTTAGAAACATCAATTGTGCCTTCTTTTTTAACGATTGAACTCTTTTCTTGAGCCTTTCTTGCTTTTGTATGACGTGAAATCATGTTAACGCCACTTACGATAATTCTGTTTTTGCTTGGATAAGTTCTTAAAACTTTACCTTGCTTTCCAGCATCTTTACCAGCAATAACAACAACGGTGTCGCCAGTTTTTACATTTAATGTGTTCATAACTGTCCTCCTAAATTACTTCTGGTGCAAGTGAAATAATTTTCATGAAATCTTTATCACGAAGTTCACGAGCAATAGGTCCAAAGATACGAGTACCTTTTGGTTGCTTTGAGTTATCAATAATAACAGCAGCATTGTCATCGAATCTGATGTGGCTTCCGTCTGCACGTTTAATTCCTTTAGTAGAACGAACGATAACAGCTTTAACAACATCACCTTTCTTAACAGAACCACCAGGGATAGCAGATTTTACAGAAGCAACGATAACGTCACCAATGTTTCCACTTCTTCTAAATGATCCGCCAAGAACACGAATACACATGATTTCTTTTGCGCCAGTGTTATCAGCAACCTTTAATCTTGTTTGTGGTTGAATCATAATCTTTCTCCCTTATATTATCTAACTTTTTCAACGATTCTAACTAAACGCCATCTTTTGTTTTTTGAAAGTGGGCGTGTTTCAGCGATTTCGACTGTATCGCCAATATCACATTCGTTTTTCTCATCATGAGCAACGAACTTAGTTGTTTTGTTAAGTGTTTTCTTGTAGATAGGGTGCTTAATTTTTTCATGCACTTCTACAACAATTGTCTTGTCCATCTTGTTAGATGAAACAATACCAATTCTCTTTTTTCTAAGATTTCTCTCTTGATTTTCAACATTTGCCATAACTTATTAACCTCTTGCCTTTTTTGTAGCTTTTTTAGTCTCTGCTATGGCAGGACTAGCTTTTGCAATTCCGAGTTCTCTTTCACGCATTACAGTTTTAACCTTTGCAATGTCTCTTTTGCATTTTCTAAGTGCGAGAGGATTTGACAAGTTGCCAGTTGCATGAGAAAAACGCAAATTGAAAAGTTCTGCTTTAAGATCTGCAAGCTTAGTTGCAAGTTCTTTATCAGTCATAGTTGTAAAATTCTCAGCCATTATTTATCCTCCCCTTGATTTTGAGCAGCTTCTAAGTCTGCTTTTTTAACAATTTTAACTTTGCAAGGCAATTTATATGTTGCACGTTTCAAAGCTTCGATGCAAGTCTCTTCTTTAACCCCACCAATTTCAAACATAACTCTGCCTGGTTTTACAACAGCAACCCAGAATTCAGGTGAACCTTTACCAGAACCCATACGAGTTTCAGCAGGTTTCTTTGTTACAGGTTTGTGTGGGAAAATGTTTATCCAAACTTGTCCACCACGTTTTGTATAACGAGTCATAGCAATACGAGCAGCTTCAATTTGGTTTGATGTGATCCAGCATGGTTCCATTGCAACAATGCCATATTCACCATGACAGATTTGATTTCCACGTGTAGCTTTTCCGGTCATTCTTCCACGTTGAACTCTTCTTCTTTTTACTCTCTTAGGCATCAACATGATTGTTTCCTCCTTTAGTAGCACGGTTCTTTTTGTTCAAAATTTCACCTTTATAGATCCAAACTTTAACGCCAAGTTTACCAGAAACGTGAGCTTCTGCGAAACCATAGTCAATGTCTGCTCTAAGTGTTTGAAGTGGCAAAGAACCATCTTGATAGAATTCGCTTCTAGCGATTTCAGCGCCATCAAGACGACCACCAAGCATGATTTTGATACCTTTAACGCCAGCTTTTTGGCATCTTGCCAAAGCTTGTTTCATTGCACGACGGAATCCAACTCTTTGATCAAGTTGAGTTGCGATGCTTTCTGCAACAAGTTGTGCGTCAAGGTCTGGATTTTTGATTTCAACAACATTGATATTGATGTTTTTACCAGTAAGTTTTTGAAGTCTTGCTTTCATTGCTTCAACTCCAGCACCTTTTTGACCGATAACCATTCCCGGTCTTGCAGTGTTCAAAGTTACTGTAACGCTTTGTGCATTTCTTTCAATAACAACTTTTGAAATTCCACAGTTTTTATAGTTATTTTCAATTTCTTTACGGATTTTGTTATCTTCAAGGATATTTGCAGCAAAATCTTTCTTGTTTGCGAACCATTTGCTTTCCCAATCCTTATTGATACCAACTCTCATTCCAACAGGATTAACTTTTTGTCCCATAGTGTCCTCCTAAGCCTTTGCAACATCAAGAATAACTGTGATATTGCTTGTGCGTTTCTTGATTGAGTGTGCTCTTCCTTTGCTTACAGGTTGGAATCTTTTAAGTGTAGCTCCACCATCAACATAAGTTTCAGCAACAACAAGGTCTGCCTTGTTAAGTCCAAGATTGTTTTCAGCATTAGCGCCTGCACTTTCAAGAACTTTTACAACATATTCAGCACCTGAATTTGGCATATTTTTAAGGATAGCAACAGCTTCTTCATATTTTTTGCCACGAATAACATTAAGAACGATTCTAACTTTAGAAGGAGAAATTCTGATATATTTAGCAACAGCCTTAGCACGTTTATCTGCGCTTTCTTTTCTTGCAGCTGTTTTTTCACGCATTCTAGTTGCCATTATTTCTTTCCTCCTGGTGCAGTTGTTGTGGTTTTTGCACCTTTGTGACCTTTAAAGGTTCTTGTAGGTGCAAATTCTCCAAGTTTATATCCAACCATTTCTGAGGAAATATAAACTGGAACATGTTTTCTACCATCGTAAACGCCAACAGTATGTCCAACCATTGAAGGGATGATAGTTGATGAACGAGACCATGTTTTAACAACATGTTTTTCTTGTGATTCGTTCATTGCATCAATCTTTTTAACAAGAGATTCTGCAACGAAAGGACCTTTTTTAACACTTCTACTCATAATTTCCTCTCCTAATTAATACGTTTAACAATAAACTTGTCAGTATTATTTTTCTTTTTACGTGTCTTATAACCCATTGCAGGTTTGCCCCAAGGAGTCATAGGACCAGCATGTCCAACTGGTGATTTACCTTCACCACCACCATGTGGGTGATCAACAGGGTTCATAACAGAACCACGAACTGTTGGTCTAACGCCCATATGACGTTTTCTTCCGGCTTTACCAAGAGAAACAATTTCATGTTCAACGTTGCCAACTTGTCCAAGTGTTGCACGGCAAGTTACAAGAACTTTTCTCATTTCGCCTGATGGCATACGAAGTGTTGCATATCTGCCTTCTTTTGCCATGTATTGTGCTGAGATTCCAGCACTTCTTGCGATTTGACCACCACGACCCGGGTGAAATTCAATGTTGTGAACA
>USJH01000028.1 GCA_900554955.1 uncultured Clostridia bacterium
CTTCTATCATTGCAAATGCAACCGACCGCAGCCTTATCATTCTTGACGAGGTTGGAAGAGGAACTTCAACCTATGACGGGCTTTCAATTGCTTGGGCAATCATGGAATATCTCGGAAAACACATAAAAGCAAAAACTCTTTTCTCAACCCACTATCACGAACTCACTGAACTTGAGGGCAAAATTGAAGGTGTGAAAAACTATCGTGTAATGGTTAAGGAGTTTAAAGATACAATCATCTTCATGCACAAAATTGCAAGAGGAAGCGCAAACAAAAGTTTTGGTATTGAAGTTGCAAAACTTGCAGGACTTCCAGACGAGCTTATCACTCGTGCAAAAGAAGTTTTGACAAGTGTTGAAAACACTGAAAAACTTTCAGTTTCATTTAACGAATCAAATGAACCAAAACTTAACCCTAATGCAGCTGAAATTGTAAACATCTTGAAAGATATCAACATGGATACAATTTCACCACTCATGGCATTTGGAACACTTCAAAACCTTGTTGACAAGGCTAAAAAATAAAAAAGGAGAACAACATGGCAAAAGTTATAAACGTTCTTGACAGTTCTGTTTACAATCATATTGCGGCGGGCGAAGTTGTAGAACGACCAGCATCAGTAATCAAGGAACTTGTTGAAAATAGCATTGATGCTGGTGCAACAAGAATTGATATTGAAATTGAAAATGGCGGCATTAATAAAATTAAGGTTTCAGACAATGGGATTGGAATTGACAAACAATTTGTTAAAACCGCATTTTTACCACATGCAACAAGCAAGATTTCAAAAATTGATGACCTTGACAATATTTTAACTCTTGGTTTCCGTGGTGAAGCTTTGGCTTCTATTGCCGCAGTCAGCAAGGTTTTAATGGTTACAAAACCAGAAAATCAAGACATTGCTTCTGCAATTGAAATTGAAGGCGGGGCAGTTTTAAAAGAATATGAAACTGGAAGAACAACCGGAACAACCACAACAATTTCGGATTTGTTTTTCAATGTTCCAGCAAGAAAGAAATTTCTTAAAAAAGACAAAAGCGAAGAACAAGAAGTTACTGCTTTGGTTTCTCGCTTCATTTTGGCTAACCCTACAATCTATTTTTCATATAAAGCAGATGGAAAAACAATCTTTTCTTCTCCAGGAACAAATCTTGAAGATGCAATTTTTTCTGTTTATGGCAAAGAAGCTGTAACTGAGACTTTGAAAGTTGACTTTTCAAAAGGTGACTACAAAGTTTTTGGTTTTGTTGGTCGCCCAAGTTTTTCAAAACCAAACAGAACATATCAAACTCTTGTCATCAATGGCAGATATGTTATAAACAGCACAATTTCTGTTGCAATTTCCAATGCATTTGGCGAAATGCTCATGAAAAGAAAATATCCATTTTATGTTCTTCACATGACACTTCCAGCAGATCAAATTGATGTTAACGTTCACCCAAATAAGCTTGATGTTCGCTTTGCAAACAACTCACTTGTATATTCACTTTTCTTTGAAGGTGTTGGAAGAGCACTTTCTTCAATGGACTATGTTGCTTCAGCTGAAGACAAAAACATTGAAAAGGCGATCGATCAAGTTCAAACAGCATCTATTCTTGACACCCTAAAAACCATTGATGACAGCGGAACAGTTTCAGTTGAAAAACAAACATTCATCATACCAGAGCCTGTAAAACCTGCCGAGAAAATTGACAAAGCAGGGGTTAACCTTAATCCTTTCTCAAGAGACATTAAATCAATGACAGAAGAAGAAAAAGATGAGTTCCGTGACACCGTTCTTGATGCAACACTTTATTCTTCATCAAGTGATAAAGTAAAAGATGGCTTCGGGCTTGGATCAAAACTTCTTGAACGTCTTGCAGAAACAAAAGAAGAAGACAAATATTATTCTTCAAACTATGCCATTACAAAAGCCCCTATTCAAACCGACCTTAACCTTGAAAAAGCAATCAAAAAAGTTGGAAAAATCTTTAACACATATTTGATTGTTGAAGTTGATGACGACGTTTTCTTTATTGACCAACATGCCGCTCATGAAAGAGTTCTCTATGAGAAATTTAAAGCACAGTATGACAACAAGAGCATTGCGGTTCAACCACTTTTGTTTCCATATGTGTTGTCTCTCAATCCGCTTGAATCAAACATTATTGAAGAAAATCTTGAAACAATGCAAGAACTTGGTTTTGACATTTCAGAATTTGGAAACAATACCTATAAAGTTAATGCGGTTCCTGCAATTGTAAGCGAAATGAACTTTGACACTTTCTTTAATGAATTTTTGTCAGACAACAAAAACACACTTAAAAAATCAAGCGACCTTATTAAAGACTATTTAATGCAACATTCATGCAAAAATGCAATCAAGGGTGGAAACGACTTGACAGACAGTGAAATCAATCAACTTTTCAATCAAATGGGTAAAGAAAAAATTGCTTTGTTTTGTCCACACGGCAGACCAATCGCAATTCGAATCTCTAAATCTGAAGTTGAAAAATGGTTTAAAAGGATTGTTTAAAAATGCAAAAAATAATCATTATTGCGGGCCCGACCGGTGTTGGAAAAACCGCACTTTCAATTGAAGTTGCAAAAAAATATAATGGTGAAGTTGTCAGTGCAGATAGCATTCAAATTTATAAAGGGCTTGACATTGGTTCTGCAAAAGTTACAAAAGAAGAGGCAGACGGAATTGTCCATCATCTTATAGATATTGTTTCTCCAGAAAGTGAATATAGTGCAGGAGACTATGCAAAAGATGCTGAAATAGCAATTTCTGAAATTGCAAAAAAGGGCAAAATTCCAATTGTTGTTGGTGGAACAGGAATGTATATTACAAGTCTTTTATTCGAGCCTGGTGTTACTTGTGGAAAAGATGAGAAATATCGAAAAGAACTTGAAGAACTTGGCGAAAAATATGGTTCGCCATATCTCCACAAAATGCTTGAAAAAGTTGATCCTGAAAGTGCCAAATTGATTCATGAAAATCATCAAACAAGAATCATTCGAGCTCTTGAAATTTTCCACGTTTCAGGAAAAAAGAAAAGCGAGCAAAAATCTTCGGTTTTGCCAAAATATGACTATCTTCTTTTTGGACTTACTGCAAATCGTGAAATCTTATATGATCGCATAAATAAACGTGTTGACAAAATGTTAGACAGCGGTCTTCTTTCTGAAGTTCAAGGTCTAATTAACAGCGGAATTACAGACAAAAACCAGTGCATGCAAGGAATAGGATATAAAGAAACCTATAACTATCTTACTGGAAAAACAAACAAAGAAGAATTTATAACAAAACTTAAACAAGCATCACGAAACTATGCAAAACGTCAAATTACATATTTCAAAAAAGTTCCAGGAATTGTTTGGAAAACCTATCAAGAAAAAGACCAAATTTTTGAAATGATTGATAGTTTTCTTGAAAAATAAGCAATAGAAAAAGCCCACGTTTGTGAGCTTTTTTTGTTTTTCTAAAATCTCATTTCAGTGCCGGTGATTGTGCAATAGATGTTCAAATATTTAAGGCCTGAAATTGTATATTCATTATTGAAGCGATAAATCGTGCCGTCTTTAAGATGAAGTTGAATTCCATTCACACCTTCCAATGCATAGCCAGCAATTTCAGAAAATGGAATTGCGATTTTTTGTTTTTCGTTTTCAAGTTCAAAACGATTTTTGAAGCAGGAGAGAGTAAAAACGCCAACCTTTTTGCTTTTATAGTTATCAACCTTTTTCTTAAGTTCAAACCCGCCGTCTTTAGTGATGACATGGTTTTCATCCATCGAAGCATAGTCAATTGTTTTCAAAAAATCTTTTTGCCACTTGTCAAACTTGTCAAGACGGGTGAAGAAATCATTGTGAACATAGCCATATTCATCATATGTGCTTTCAAAATTGCACTTGTCACAATAAAAACGATTGCCTTTGCCATGAAGAGAAGAAATGCTGTGACATGAAGGGCAAACATAAAGAAAGGTTTCAATGTTTTGAGCCAAATTTTTGCCCTTAAAGATTTGATGTTCTTTTTCTTGAACTTCATATGCATTAACGCGTAAATTGTCTTTAATAACCTTGAAAAGCTCTTCATCGGTCATGTTTTTCATTTCTTCTGGGCTTAAAATAAGTTTCACAGCGCCATGAACGTGGCCTTTTCTTTTATTTTTCGTCCAACGTGGAGAAGAAAAATAGCCTCCAGTAATGTTATAAATCACAACCGGCACATTAAGTTTTTTCGCAAGCTTTGCAATTGAGTGTTTCATTTCGCTCATTTCGCCCGAAAAAGATTTATTGCCTTCAGGGAAAAGGGCAACTGGTGCACCTTGCTTTATAACCGACATGATGTTTCTTACTGTTGTTGGATCGCTTGTAGATTTTGTAATTGGAATTGGACTAACCAAATGGCGAACTATTTTTCCAACAACAGGAATAGACGACACATGGTCGCTCATTACAAAATAAAGATGATTTTTAAAACTTTTTGCAATAAAAAATGCATCATAATCTGTCGTATGATTTGCAAGAACTAAATATGGTGGTTTGATGTCACATTTTTCAAATGTATAAGCAAATTGTTTTTTCAAATATGCCGAAATAAATGGGGAAACAATTTTGTTCCAAGCCCCATGACGTTTTTTAACTTTAACTTCCATTATCGCTCCTAAGAATAGTATATAAACACTTTACCATAAATATTAAATTTTACAAATGCATTTTTATAAATATTTGATAATTTGACAAATTTTGCAACAGAAAATTTTAAACATGTTGATTTTTTTGTTCAATTGTTTTGAAATCAGAGGTTATTTTGTTATACTTGAAATATCTATTGCCAAACGGCAAAACATGAAAAAGGAAAAAACAAATGGATTTATTTAAAAAATGTTATGAAGACAGCATGTATAAGCAAGTTCAAAGAGAAGGAATTTACCCATATTTCCATCAACTTGAAACAAAGCAAGACATTGTTGTTGAAATGGAAGGAAAACGTGAAATCATGATTGGTTCAAACAACTATCTTGGTCTCACAGGAAATCAAGAAGTTATCGATGCTGCGGTTGAAGCAACAAAAGAATTTGGAACAGGATGTTCAGGAAGCAGATTTTTGAACGGCTCAACTGTTAAACACGTTGAACTTGAAAAAGACCTTGCTAAATTTTTGAAAAAAGAAGACTGTGTTATCATGAGCACAGGTTACCAAACAAACCTTGGAATTATCAGTGCAATTGCTGGAAGACATGACGTTGTTTTGTGCGACAAAGAAAACCACGCATCAATTTACGATGCAATTCGTCTTTCATATGCCGAACTTATCAGATATAACCACAATGACATGGAAGACCTTGAAGAAAAACTTAAAGCAATTCCAGAAAACAAAGGAATTTTGATTGTAACCGACGGTGTGTTCTCTATGAGTGGAGACATCTGCAATCTTCCTGAAATTGTTCGCCTTAAGAAAAAATATGGCGCAAGAGTAATGGTTGACGATGCTCATGCTCTTGGAATTCTTGGTGAAAACGGCCGCGGAACTGGTGAATATTTCGGACTTGAAGATGAAGTTGACATCATTTTCGGAACATTTTCAAAATCTCTTGCAAGCCTTGGCGGTCTTTGTGCATCAACTCATGAAGTGTGCGAATATATCCGTCACAACTCACGACCATTCATCTTTTCAGCTTCAATTCCACCTGCATGCCTTGCTGCTGCATCAAAAGCTCTTGAAATTATTAAAAGAGAACCTGAAAGAAGAAAGAACCTTCTTGCAATTTCAGACTATATGCGTGAAGCTTTAACAAAACGCGGAATCAAATTTAAAGACAGTAAAGTTCCAATCATTGCAATTTATACCTATCAGCCAGAAATCACTTTGATTGCTTGCAAACGACTTTTTGAAGAAGGAGTTTATGTTAACCCAGTTTTGCCACCAGCAACTCCAGTTGGCGAATGCTTGATTAGAACAAGCTATACTGCAACTCACACCAAAGAACTTATGGATGAAGCTGCAGACAAGATTTTGAAAGTTTTCAAAGAACTTAAAATCATGGAATAATAAAATTCATAAAAATTAGTCAAAAACCGCAAAATTTTGTTAAATTTTCAATATTTTTTGCATATTTTGCGATTTTCTGCACAAAATAAAAACATGAAGCAATCAGTTTCAAGCGATTTGAAGCATTGCTTTATAAAAGCCCTAAATCTTTTTTAGGACTTTTTTTCATGTTAAAAAACAAATTAAAAAGTGGGGAAGAATAAAAATTTTACATAAAAAAAGTGGCCAAATTTTAGCCACTATTTTTTTATTTATAGTTTCGAATAAGTCCAACAACTGTTCCAAGAATTTGAACATCTTTGACAATGATTGGTGACATAAAGTCGTTTTCTGGTTGAAGCCTGATTTGATTTTTCTCTTTATAAAATCTTTTAACAGTTGCTTCGCCATCGATCATTGCAACAACAATTTCTCCGTTTTCGGCATTTTCTTGTTTGTGAACAACAATTTTGTCTCCATCAAAAATTCCGGCATTAATCATGCTTTCTCCTTGAACTTTTAAAATGAAAAGTTCGTCTTGATCACCAAACAAGTTTTGAGAGAAGGAAAGAGAGTCTTCAACGTTTTCAGTTGCAGTGATAGGAATTCCAGCAGCAACCTTTCCAACAACAGGGATGCCCGAAAGCATTGAAACACCTGAAACTTCAATTGCACGATTTCTTGACTTTTCACGAGAAAGTTTGCCTTGCTCTTCAAGTTTTTTAAGGTGATAGACAATTGTTGCGGTTGAAGAAATTCCAAGCCCGGCACACATTTCACGCACACTTGGTGGATATGAATTTTTCTTTGTGAACTCTGAAATAAAGTTAAAAACTTTTTCAGTTTGAGAGATTTTTTGTTCTTTCATGATTTTTTCCTTTTCTTGATTATAACACACAAAATTTCAAAACACAAACATTTGTTTGAATTTTTTATTTATTTTTTAATTGAAAATATTTTAAGTTTGTATTATAATATGTGAAAGGAAAAATAACAATGGAAAATAAAACAAACAATCAAAACACAAACGAACTTAAATTTTCAAGAAAACAACTCACAAAAGATGTTGTTAAACAAGTTCTTGGCGAAAGAGAATTTTGCGAGCTTGAACCAAGCAAAAAATGTAACTATTGTGGCGAGTGCTTAATGTGCGATCTTGACCCTAACAAAATCTGCAACAACTGCGGCAAATGTCTTGACGAATATAACACCGATGAAAAGGGCTATGTTTCAATCAAGATTGACAAAATCATTGCCGGCGATGACATGGGTCTTGACGATCTTTACAAACAATACGGTCTTGATGATGACGAAGAACCTGATCAAATCAAGCCTAAAAATGAAAACAAATAACATATCAAATTTGTATAAACATTATTATAATAGGATAATTATTTATTCTTAGTAAAGAAGCACATGAATTGATAAGAAAAAATAAAATAAAAACACTCACAATTGTGGGTGTTTTCTTTTAAATTTTTACGACCGTAAAAGTGTCAATGAAAAAACAACTCACTCATCAAAGTGTCACATATTTTGAAATTTTAATCTTATTGAAAAATAAAAGAGAAGTCAAGCGACTTCTCTTAATTTTGTTTGGCAGGGGTGGAAGGAATCGAACCCTCCTCTGGAGTTTTGGAGACTCTCATTCTACCGATGAACTACACCCCTAAACACGATGCATTATATCATTTTATATTCTCATTGTCAACTGCTGAAAAATATTTTAATAATAATTTGCAGCCACACATAATATCACCGTCGTCATAAAGTTTAACAGGTTAAATAGCACCAGCTGAATGCTTGATTTTTTGAAAAAACATCTTGAATTAAAGCAAAATTATGCTATAATTATAGCGTTATTGAAAGCTATTAAAAAATCTAAAAAAAAATTTATTTGGAGATATTTTATGTTTGATTTTTTTAAAAGAAAAAAGAAGAAAAACCCTATTGAAAAAATAGATAAAGATGAGTTTACAAAAAAAATACCAAACGAAGCAATAAAAGAAGCAGAAACCCCAAAAGCGAAAGTAGAACCTGTTAAGGCTGCACCAGTTCAAACTGAAAACGTTGCTAAACCAAAGCAAAAAACCAAAGAAGAGCTTCTTATTGAACAACTTCAGACAAAGCCAGCCCTTAAAGCATATTATGACATTGTTGTGAAAACATTTGACGGAAAAGGTGCTCGTGACCTTGTTGATGGAATTGATCAAGCAGTTGACCAAATTTTCTCGGAAAATTGCATTGTTATCACCGGAGCTGAAAGCTTGGAGCAAAAGCTTGCTTATGCAAGAAAAGCATTTGACTATATTGCAAAAAATATTGAATATGACAAAAATTTAACAAACTTTTTGCGATTCACATCAAAAACTCTTTATCACGAAAACATCAACAAAGAAATTTTGAAAGAAATCTATTTTGGACTATATAACCACGCTGGAACCTGCCTTAGTAACTCTTGCACAATTTCATATATGTTTGAAAAAATCGGCCTTGATTCAAAAGTCATTGGTCTTGGCGACCACGCAGTTGTTGAAGTTAATTTTAATGGAAAACCACTTTATTGCGACTCAACCTATGAAAATGGAATAATAAGCGGGCTTGACCAAGAATCAATTGCTCAAGGAAAAGGTTATGGTGCGGGCTTCATGCAAGATGAAAGATTGCTTAGCGATCGCAACTATCACAAAACTCTTGAACTTCCAAAAATGTCACTTGTTTTTCAAGCAAACATTCTTAAAGAAGAGTCTGAAAATGGAACATATTATTTCACCATTGATGACACATTTGATAAATAAGCAACATATAAACCAGTTTTAAAAGCCATAAAGAAAAATCTTTATGGCTTTTTAATTTTATAAAAACAACAAAATCGTCAATATATAAAAATGTTACACATCAAAATTGTTGACATTGACACTTGAAATTTGCTAATATTTGCATATGGAAAAAGAGAAAAAACAAGTTACAATTTATACCGATGGTGCATGCTCTGGAAACCCAGGAAACGGCGGGTGGGGAGCAATTTTAATGTTTAATGACAGAAAAAAAGAAATCTCTGCTGGGGAGCAAAACACAACCAATAACCGCATGGAACTGACAGCGGTTATAGAAGCTCTAAAACTTTTAAAAGAGCCTTGCAAGGTTAATCTTTACAGCGATTCAGCCTATGTTGTTAATGCCTTTTTAAACGATTGGATTTCGTCTTGGAAAGCAAACGGCTGGAAAGGTTCAGACAAAAAGCAAGTTAAAAACCTTGACCTTTGGCTTGAACTTGACAATCTTTGCACCACACATGATGTTACTTTTATTAAAGTTAAAGGCCATGCCGATAACGAATTTAACAACCGCTGTGACTTGCTTGCCACAAGTGCAATCAATAAAATATCTATCGAATAAACAAAATCAGACTCCATATTGATTGTAAATCATAGCAAAATTTAATTTTGCATGATAGTCCGCTTCACTCACATGATAGCAGGCTAGAATGTTCCGGCTCTCTTCCGAACCGCCGGATTGCTAACCCACATCTTGATACACCTTTTTTGGCTCAAAAATTCGCATCAATCTATTGCTTCACATTTTCAAATTAATAAGATTTGATAGAATGATTTATTGATGATGCATAAG
>USJH01000029.1 GCA_900554955.1 uncultured Clostridia bacterium
TTCCATTCCTTTTAAAATGATTGTTTTAATGTTTTCACGTGTTTCTTTCGTGTTTGGAATATATCCAAGAATAATTTTTTTTGCATAATAGAAACTTGTAACTCTGACATAGTCCCAAACAAGATAGAGCATTTCATTTGAAAGATCTGTTTTAAAAAGAGATTTAGCGGCATTTAAAGTTTCTTCTGAATATGGACATTCAATTGGGTTTTTCAAAGTGTGTAAAAATGAAGTATAGAACATTGTTTCTTGTTTGTTTTCAATGAAATGATCCATGCAAGAAGTGTAAATTTCTTCTGTGTTTTTTCCTTCTAAAATGCTATCTTTCAAAAGCTGTAAGTAGCCGTGACGAATGCCTTTTGCGATTTCGTTGATAAGGTCGTTCATAGAGTTAAAATTTTCATATATTGTGTGTGTTGAAATGTCGCATGCTGTGGCAACGGTTCTGGCAGAAATTGCACTAATTCCTTTTTCTGCACCAATGTTAAGAGTTGCTTCAAGAATTTTTGATCTTATGTTGTCGAGCTTTCTATACATTTGAAATTCTCCCTTATATGTAGTAGTATATCAGTAAATAAAAAAAACACAAGCGAATTTGAAAAGTTTGCATCAAATTGCACATGTGTTTTGAATTTGTGTATTTTTTGATTAATTTTGCGTTATTTTTCCAAGTCTTCGGTGCTGGAGTTTTGTGCTGCAGATTCTGTTTCTTTAATAAAAAATTTTACCAAAGATTCAATGTTTTCTGCGTTTAAGCTTTTTTTGAATCTTATTATAATATTTCAAAGTTTCTTCACGAATTGCATGAACTTTTTCTGCATTTGAAATGTAAAGTGAAATATATTTTTGACTATATTTTTGACGATTTTTATAATAAGATGGAATGTCTGGGTCATTATCAACTTTGTGGTTTTTATTAAGCATGTTTCCAACATCGTCACATATAACTTGCTCGCAAAATTCAAGTGCAGCAAGGTCTTCTGAAAGGTCTGAAAAAATCATTGCGCTTGTGTTGCGAGTTCCGTTTATTGAAAATTTATATTTATCTTTTGAAAATACAATTTTGTCAGTTGCTTTATAAATTGCATTTGCAGCCATTTGATAAACCATGTCTGGGTCGCTTGATGTTGGGCTGTTGAAGAAATCTTCGTCATAATAAACTTCTCGTCCAAGATAGAAGGAAACAGCAGCTTCAAGACGGTTTTTCATTATATATGTGAAGTTCTCGTCTTCATAATTTTTTTGAACGGCTTCAAGAAATTCTTTAATGCTTACTTTTTTAAGGTCTTTGCCAAACGACTCGGTGTTTTCAAGGGCATAAAGTGTAAGAACCGTGTCGAATATGTCTCTTCTGAATTCCATTAAAAGAGTTTGTTCATTCCAAAGAATGTGTTTGCGAAAACCTATGTTTTTAAGTTGTTCAATGTTATATAATCCATCAATTTCATCTTTATACATCTTTGTTATCTCCATATATGTTCATTATACCATTGTTGAGATTGTTTTTCAAGATGTGTTTTTTATTTTTATGCTTTTGCTTTAATGATATTATGTTTTTTGTGGACATTTGCGTTTTTTTATTGTTTTTTGAGGCGTTTGCATGTTTTTTCTTATGGTTTTTTGCAAAAAGGGTATAAAATTGTGCTAAAATTGGTGAAATTTTGGCGATTTGTTTTGTGCTTATATTTTGTTTGTTTTGAATTTGATGTGAGTTTTAAAAACTCTTTACTATAAGACAAAAATTTGATATAATATAACAAGTTAAAATTAAGGAGAACACTATGAAACAAATTTCTTATGTAATGGTTAAACCTGGATTTGCGAACAATGATGAAGTTATCGCAGAAGTAAAGGCAAGACTCAACAAAAACGGCATTAAAGTATTGAAAGAAGGTTTTATTCATTATACACCTGAATATGCAAAAAGACATTATCATGAACACGTTAACAAACCTTTCTATCCAGGGCTTGAAAACTATATCACAAGCGACAAGGCATATGGAATGAAGGTTGAAGGCGAAAATGCAATTGCAACAATACGTGCACTTGCTGGCTCAACAAAAAATCCAGACAAAGGAACAATTCGCTATGATATTCCTGAAATGCTTGGACTTGAAAGAAGAGTTACAGAAAACGTTGTTCACTCTTCAGACAGTGAAGAAGCTGCAAAAATTGAACTTGCAATTTTTGATGAACTTCTTGCAAAACGAGCTTAAAAAATAATTGGAAAAGTTGCGTTGAATCGCAACTTTTTTTATTGAATTTCAAAAAAAATGTTTAAATAGGACATCAAATTTATTTTTGATGTTCTATTCTTTTTGTGCAAAAAATTGCATCTAAATGAAATAAAAAATGCAAAATGATGCTGAAATCGTAAAAATTTATGCAAAGTGTGCTAAATTTATATATTTTTTTCTATTTGATTGTGTTTTGAATGCATGTTTGTTATAATGGAAAATGCTTGGAGAAGAATAATGAAAAATATACTTGAAGACTTGGAAAATGTTTTAAAAACAATGCCAAATAAAGCACTTTTCAGAGATACAGAACAATCGCTCAGTGTAAGTGATGTTTGTTCTCGCGCAAAGAAAATCGGTTCGACACTTGCAAAATTGAATGTTAAAAATCAACCTTTTGCGGTTTTTGATAATAGAGATGTTGATACTCTTTGTGCAATGCTTGGTGTTGTTTATAGTGGGAACTATTATGTTGTTATCGACACATATTCTCCTGTTGACCGTCTTGCTAAAATTTATGATGTTTTGAAACCAGTTTTAAGCATTGGAAAAGAAAACAATCTTGAACTTGCAAAAGAATTGAATGTGACAGAGAAAACAAAACTCGTTTATGATCTTTATAATGAAAAAATTGATGAAATTCTTCTTTCAAAAGTGAGAGCAAGAATGATATCGACTGATCCAATTTATGTTTTGTTCACATCGGGCTCAACTGGAATTCCAAAAGGTGCAATTTTGAGTCATGAAATGGTGATTTCATATACCGATTGGTTCATTAAAGAATTTAACATCTCAAGCGAAACAGTTTTTGGAAGTCAACTTTCATTTTATTTCAGCGCATCGGTTTCAGACATTTTTTCAACCGTTCGAACTGGTGCGGAATTTAACATTATTCCAAAATCATATTTTTCGTTTCCAATCAAGCTTGTTGAATTTTTAGAAGAAAGAAAGGTTAACACAATTTACTGGGTTCCATCGGCACTTTGCATTGTTGCAAACCTTAAACTTTTTGACTATAAAAAGCCAACATTTAAAACAAGTTTTGTTTGCTGGTGAAGTGATGCCAAACAAACAACTTAACTATTGGCGAAAACATCTTGAAGCAGATGGAACAATATTTGCAAATTTGTTTGGGCCAACAGAGACTGTTGACATTTGCACATTTTATCGTGTGAATAGACAGTTTAGAGATGATGAGCCATTGCCAATTGGTGTGCATATTGACAACTGTGACACATTTGTAGTGGGGGGGGGGTGCTAAAGAAATTAAAGAGCCGGGAGAAATTGGTGAACTTTATGTTCGTGGTGCTTTGGTTGCTTTTGGATATTTTGACAACAAAGACAAAACTTCTGAAGCTTTTGTTCAAAACCCTTTACAGAATCATTATCCAGAAATTGTTTACAAAACTGGTGACCTTGTCAAGATAAACGAATATGGCGAATATGACTATGCTGGAAGAAAAGATTTTCAAATTAAACACATGGGATATAGAATTGAACTTGGTGAAATTGAAAATTCAGCGAATGCCCTTGATAAAGTTACTGGTGTTGTTTGTGTCTATGATGCGGAAAAAGATTTGATTGTTGCACTTTATACTGGTGCACTTAAAAAAGATGATTTCATTGCACAAATCAAAACAAAGGTTCCTGCATATATGGTTCCAAACGTTGTGATCAAGTTGCCAGCAATGCCATATAACCAAAATGGCAAAGTTGACAGAAAATATTTGAAAAATAACTATAAAAGTTTGATAAAGGAGTAAATTATGGACAAACTTATTAAAATTTTAAACGAAATTAAACCTGGGGTTGATTTCACAAAAGAAGACAATTTGATTGAAAAAAGAATTTTAACATCTTTTGATATCATCAGACTTGTAATGGAAATTAATGGTGAATTTGACATTGAAATTACACCACTTCACATTATTCCTGAAAATTTCAAAAATGCTGAAACAATTTATGCACTTATTCAAAAAATCGAGGACGAAGAATAGAAAATGGATTTGAAAATTTCAATTTTTCTTCTCCTTTTCATGAGTGTTGGTCTGGGGCTATATTTCATTGTTCCAAAAAAATATCGCTGGATTGTTGTGCTTTCTGAAAGTGTAATTTTTTATGCACTTTACAGCAAGTTTATGAGTTTTTTCATCTTGGCAACAGTCCTGATTATATATTTTATTGGACTTTGGATTTCTGCACTCGACCAAAAATTTCAAACAAAGAAAGAAGGGCTTGAAAAAGAAGAAAGAAAAGCTCTTAAAAAGAAAATTGGAAAAGCAAAAAAGTGGGTTACTGCTCTTGGAATTGTCCTTAATCTTGCAATTCTGGCGGTTTTGAAATATTCTGGATTTTTTGCATCAATTTTTGAAGGATTTTTCTCGTGGTTTAAGTGGGAAGTTCATCTTCCAATCTTAAAGGTTGTTTTGCCGCTTGGAATTTCATATTATACATTATCATCAATTGGATATATGGTTGATGTTTGCAGGGGAAAATATCCAGCAGACAAAAACTTTTTCAGGGTTTCGCTTTTCGTTTTATATTTTCCACAACTTTTGGAAGGTCCTTTTGCTTTTTATGATAAACTTGCTTTTCAACTTTATGACGGGGCAGAGTTTGATGCAAAAAGAATATCATCTGGATTTTTACTTGTGCTTTGGGGCTTCTTCAAAAAGGCAATCATTGCTGACCGTTTTGCAATTATTGTGACTGCGGTTTTCAAGGGATATGCTTCATATTCTGGCATTATAATTTTGATTGGAATTATCGCTTTCACAATTCAGCTTTATGCTGAGTTTTCGGGAATTATTGATGTTGTTCGTGGAATTTCTGAGATGTATGGTTTTAATCTTGAAAAGAACTTTGAACAACCATTTTTCTCTCAAACAGTAAATGAGTTTTGGAGAAGATGGCACATTTCACTTGGTGCTTGGTTTAGAGAATATATCTTTTATCCGATTTCAATGAGTAAAGGGTTTATGAATATGAACAAGAAATTGCATGGCAAAGTTTCGCAATTTTTTGAAGTGTTTATTCCTTCACTTCTTGCACTTTTTGTTGTTTGGCTTTTAAATGGTTTGTGGCATGGTGCAAGCATTAAATATGTTGTTTATGGGCTTTACTATTATGTTATAATGATGATTGGAATGTGTTTTGAGCCACTTTTCAATTTGATTTATAATAAGACAAAAATAAACAAAGATCATTGGACATTGAAAACTTTAAGGATTATTCGAACACTTATCATTGTTAACATTGGGATGCTCATTTTCAGAGCTCCAACACTTGCTGATAGTTTTAAAATGTTCACTGGAATGTTCACAAACACTCACATGAATTCAAATCTTCTTTCAATCATTGATATTGGAGATTTGGTTGTTGCTCTTGTTTCACTTGTTTGTCTTGTTGTTGTGGATTTCTTGCAAGAGTTTAAAATCAATATTCGTGAAAAATTTGCTTCTTCACACTTCTTGCTTAAATATGCATGTTTGCTTGTCTTGATTTTTGCAATTATCATCTTTGGGGCATATGGTGATGGTTATGTTGCTGTTGACCCAATTTATGGAGGATTTTAATGAAAAACGGCTGGAAAATATTTTTCAAATGTTTTGGATTTTTGGCTATTTTTATAGGTATTTATGCCTATATGTGTTTTGTTTTGCTTCCAAAAGATGAAAAAGATCTTGGATATAGCAAATATTATAGTGCTCAATCAATAAAATATGAGAAAAATAACACATTAGATTTCATTTTTTATGGAAACTCTGACCTTTACAATGGCTATTCGCCAATGGATTTTTACGAGCAAACTGGTTCAACCAGTTTTGCAATTGGAGCTGGGCGACAAACAGTAAAAAGAATTAAGGCTCAAATTAAAGACAATCTTAAAAAACAAACACCACAAGCTGTTATAATTGAGACTGATTGCTTCTATACTCGAAATGCTGCAATGGGTGGTTCATTTCAATATGATGTTGCACCAATCATAGCACCGTTTAAATATCATGCAAGATGGAAAGAACTTGAAGCAAAAGACTTATATCAAAAGCCTGGAAATAAGCGCCCTAAAAAATGTTTTAAAGGGTTTTTATATGAAACCAAAAATTCACACTATAAGCCAGATCCAAACTTTATGCAAACTGAAATTGATGGTGTGAAAGAAATTCAAAAATCTGTTAAAAAAGACATTAAAGAAATTGTTTCAATGTGCAATAAACGTGGTGTTAAAGTTGTTTTACTAACACTTCCATCGGCAAACACATGGACAATGCCAAAACACAATGCAGTTGAAAAAATTGCAAAAGACAATAACCTTCTTTATCTTGATTTAAACGTTAAAAAAGAAGATTTTAATTTTGACTTTGCAAATAGCTTCAGAGATTGGGGCAACCACATGAACTATTATGGTGCAAAACAATCAACTGACTATATCGTTAAATTTTTAAACAGCAATTTCGAGCTTGAAAACCATAAAGAAGACAAAAAATATGAAAGTTGGAATGATCTTTTATTGACATTTCAAGACTATAAAAATAAACATCAAGGAGTGTATGAATAATGATTTACGTTGTTAAAAACTTTGAAAAAATCAGTCAAAAGAGAATTGACTCTTTATATGACAAACTTCCAAGAAGCATTAAAAAGAAAGCAAATGCAAGAAAGGGAACACCTTCTTTCCGTCCAACTGTAATGCAATATTATGTTGTAAAACAACACTTGAATCTTGAAGAAGGAACCGATTTTTCATATAACAAAAACGGCAAGCCAAGTGTTAAAGGCAAAAAGCCTTTCAGCATTGCTCATAATGATGATATTTTGGCGGTTGCAGTTTCAACAGAAGATGTTGGTGTTGATATTCAAAAGAAAATTAAGTTCACTCAGAAACTTGCAAAAGAAATATGCAATAAAGAAGAGTTAGAAAAGGTTATGAATGCTGAAGACCCAGCTCTTGAACTTACAAAAATTTGGACAATGAAAGAAAGCTTTGCAAAAATGAAAGGAGTTGCAATTTTGCAATTGGACGTTAAAAATATTCTTAATGATGCAAAAAATTGCATGTTCAATTTCAAGCAAGAAGGCGACTATGTTGTTTGTGAATGCATCAATCATGAGTCAACCGAAAAGAAACCAAGAAAAGTTTCTGCAAAGGTGTAAAACAAAAAAAATGGTGTGCTGACGCACATCTTTTTTTGTTTAAAATTGTGTGTTTTGTTTGATTTGTTTTTTAAGTTTTCATATTCTTTATATGCAGTAAAAAACCATGCAAAAATCACATGTTTTTTAGGAACCCATATTGACTTTAGTTCTTCCATAATATATAATGAAAGAACTAAAAGTTAGTGGGGGAAATTTTATGGAAAAAAAGATTGATATTGAAGATTTATATGTTGGAGACGTGAGATATTGCATGGACAGAAGAGAAGCATATCCCGGCGAAAAAACAGAGTTTTTTGTTGGCGACATTTTTGCTCATAACGTTCTTTTGATCAAATTTGAAGACTGCTATGTTCCATTTTATTCAATTGAAGATCAAGAAGATTTAAACGATCTTGTTTCAGACCTTGAAGATCACGACTTTACAAGTCAAAAATCACGTGTTCTTTCAGAAATTCCAAACGAAGCTGGTGACGAATATATTGCCGCTGTCACTCCTTTCAAAGCAAACACTTCTAAACAATGCTTAAACTTTAAAGAAATTAGAGATGCTAATGATGAATGGGAACTTGCTTCAGGCAACGAAGATTATGATTGTGACTTTTTCGGAATGGAAATGTAAAAATCTTTACAATCTTAAATGAAAAGCTCGCCAATTTGGCTGGCTTTTTATTTTAAAAAAAATACAGGAAAATTTCCTGTATTTTTCATTTTATAAAACTTAAAATGTTATTTTTGGAGAGTGCGTTCTGAGTAAACCGTGTTTCCAAGGGCAATGTTCATCATATTTTTCACATTTCTTCTCATGCTTGCTTGAAGAGTGCTTGAAGTGCGAAGAAGTGCTTCATTATAAATGTCTTGATGTGCTTTTTTAATGACATTTGAAACATTGGATTTTCCGTTATACATTTCTCTTTGTTTTTGGCAGTTGTAAAAGCATGCAAGAAGTTCGGCTTCTTCTGGACGGTCGCATTCGTTTGCACAATTTCTAAAATAGGCAAGTGCTGCATTTCTTGCACCAATTTCGTCTGGTTCTGCAAGATAATCTTCAAAGCTCTTTCCTTGTTGTGGTTCAAGTAAAGATTCTTTAAGAAGTCTATCAGCTTCGTTTTTTGGTGTGTTATCAATATTCATAAATTGAATGCGGTGTTCTGTTTCGTGGATAAGAGTTTGAAGAATTGCATATGGAAATGCAGGATCACTTTCATCAGAAAATGCTTCCAAGTTGTCAAAAAGATGAGAGTTAATAGCGATTGAACCTTTGCAAGGATAATATTCTCCAAAAGTCATGTATCCTTCTCCATAAGGAAGTGGGGAAATGTTAACTGCACAAGGAGAAACACCATTTGCTCTGCAATATTCATTTACAACAGCTTGGAAAAGTTTGTGTCTTTCAGAGGCTGAAAGCGAATAGAATATGTGTGGTCTGAACATTGAAACAATTTGATTTCTTGAAAGTTGGTCAAGATTTTTTGTGTCAACTGTTGGTTTTGTTGTTGCTGAGAATTTGCTGTTTTTTGCCTTTTCAAAAGCATAGTCACCATAGTTTTTTGCTTTTTGTTCAATGGCTTTTTGACGAGCGTTTTCGTTTGATCTGTCAACTTCGGTATAAGCTTTTTCGTCTTTTTTGTCTGCTTTTTCTTTTTTGACTGAATCATCAAGAGATTTTTTCAATAAATCAATAAGAGAAAGAAGATTAGTGTCGCCAGTAAGGTTGAAAAGTTCAAGCAAAAGTGCAAGAAGTTTCTCACGTTCTTCAAAAGAAAGTGTTAAAATCTTATCGCTAAGTGATTCTGAATCAATATCTCCACCGGCAAGAGCTTTGATTTGCTCTTTAATTTTTGAAGATTGCTTTACTGGTTGATATTTAAAAGGCTCTGGAGCTGGATTTGCTCTTTGTTTGTTTAAATATGCAAAATATGAACTGATATATCTTTCATTTTCAAAATTTTCCATGTTTTTTCTCCAATATATTTTCATTATATCACATTTTTTAAATATTTCAAGACATATATTTGCAAAACAATCTGAATAAGTTGACATGGACTGTTTAATGACCTACAATTTTTATAGGTGAAATATGAAAAAATCTA
>USJH01000030.1 GCA_900554955.1 uncultured Clostridia bacterium
GTTGTCCCCCCCCAGAAATACATCCCCCTTCACAAGCCATAACCTCAATAAAGTCATAATATACTTCCCCATTTTTTATATATGTGATAAGGTTTTGGTCTTCATGGTTTTCAAGAAGACAGCCATAAACAAAGCTCACATTAGTGTCAAGTAAAACGCTATCTTCATTTGAAAATGGAGAAACAAGTTTAAGATTTTTTTCGGTGTCAACGATAAGAAGATATAAGTTTTCTTTTGAATTTGAATTGGTGTTTTTTTTCATAAAACAGTGTGAAACTGCTTTTGAATATTTAATAAACTTGTCTTTACTTATTGATTGAGGTTCAGACTTGCAAATTTGATAATAAAGCAAGTCAGAGTCAATATAAGAAACAATAACGCTGTCGCCAAAAACAAGTGCATTCATTTCAAGTGCAGATTCTTCACTTAAACTGGATAGTCCTAAAATTACAAGTTTGATTGATAAAATTTTTACTGTATTGCCTTCTATGCCATTTTCAAAAATAATTGAAACCTTTTGTTCTTTTGTTGCAATTGGAGTGAATGTTTTAATAATCATAAAGTCATTTACACCAATTGAAAGTTGAAAAGATTCATCATAAATCTCGGTATCATCAAGATATAATTTTGCTTTCAAAGTGTCAGCTGAAACTGATGAAACATTAACTTGAATTTGAAAACAAATGTCCTGTCCTGAAATGAGTGATATTGAAGGGAAATTTTCGGTGAGTTTGTTGCTGCTTAAAGTTTCATTAAGATTTGGTTTGTCAAACTCTAAATATCCATTGCTATATAAATCTTGTTTGTCGCTATTAATTTTTTTCTCTAATTCTATAACTTTTAAATATGCACTTTTACCATAGTTCATAGTGTGTTTCTCCAAAGTTTATAGAAGTCAAATTTTAAGTTTTTAATATTGCAAGCAGAGTTGTCGCAAATAATTTTAAAAGCAAAATCAGAAACAGGAATCATGCAGGTTTTCATGCAAATATTTTTATTTTCTGAAAAACAAAATTCATGTTCATTGCCGTCTGCTTCAACAATAATTTTTATGGGTGAAAGTGTTTGAACATATATGTTTCTGAGAACTTTTTTTGCAAACGAATCTCCAATATTTGTAGTTTGTGATTTCCACACTTTTTTTGTTGGAATTCCAAAATATTCACCATTTTTCAATATAAATGTGGGTAAAAATGCGTTTTTTGTGCTTTCTTTAACAATTGCGACAACACCTTCATAGTCACTTGTTGAAATGCTTGAAATAAATTTAAAATCATATCCTTTAACAATGTTTTTAAGACTATATGAATTTGTATCAATTTCAAGAAGTGTGTTTAAATTTTCTGATTCAGTTTTAAAATTGCAAGCAAGAAAATAGCTTGATCCCGAGAAGCATGCAACTGCATTTTTGTTGTCAATCGAGGCAAATCCGTCTTCGATGTTTGTTAAAATTTTAACAGTGTCAACACCGTCAAATTTATAAATTCCGTCACTTGCAAGAAATAAAATTTTGTCACCACAAACACAAACTGATTCTGGGTTTATTCTTCCGCTTGAAACATATAAGTTTGAGCATGAAAATGATGATTGATTTCCGAAAGCCGAAAGTCGTGAAATTCCATACTCTCTGAAAATATATACATAGTCAAGAAAAGAAACAACTTTGATAAGTGCTCCCCTTTCGTCAACCATTTCAATAAATCCAGCTTCGTCTAGACTTATGCTCCATTCGGTTGGGTCAAGCTCGTCAGAAAACCATATTGAATTTTTTTCACCATCAACTGTGGCAAATAGTCTTTCAAAATGAACAGTCATCGAAGAAATGTGGGGTGCATCAAGAACTTCATATGGATTGTTTGTTCCGTCCCATACTGTCATGTTATCTGTTTCACTTGTAAAAATAATAACGTCTTCTCCGTTAAGTCTATATCTAAGTGCAATTGGAGTGCTTGAAAATTTAACATTTCTTAGTTTTGTAAGTTGTTTTTCAGTGCTATATAAATTTACATAATACACTTCATGAATGTTTGAAATAAAGATCAATTTATCTTCACGTGTTTGAGATGTGCTGTTGAATTTATAAAAATAGATTAATTTTTCAATACCTCCAACATTTTGAAGATCATTTGTAAGAATTTGAATTTCTGATTGCTTTGCGATTTTGTTGAAAATATTTTCAAATCCAATTCCATTTGTGAGAGCGCCAGTATTAAATGAAAAATTTTCAATTTCTGATGCAAATTCAATATTGCTTAAATTCTTATCATATTTAAGGCTTAACCCCTTTTCGAAAGATGGAATTGAAAGCGTAAGTTTTTTTGTTCTTGGAAAATTTGTTCTTTTCAACTATTTAAGTCTCCTTGCGAAAAATCTTCTTTCACCAATTTGATTTTTTAAGCTTTTTAATGAATTTATGAATTTACTCTCCCACATTTCAGATTCTTCATAAAGACCACAAGACAATGCAAATTCGCATGCGACACCATAACACACTATGAAATAGTCAAGTCCAAAAGGCAGTTCGGCTTCGTCGTTGATTGATTTAATTTGCTTTGGAACATATGAATAGAAAATTTTATATTCGGTATTTGCATTTTCAAGTTTTAAATATTCTGGATAAATTTCATAGTGGCAAGAAAGGTCAAGAAAATTTTTAACATCTTTAATTCTAATTGCTGTTTTGCTAAGTTTGTTAAAATAGATTTTACCATCTTGATCAGAACTGATAGTTTCTTTGTAATAAAGTGGAAAATAATCTTTTGTGATTTCACGAATAATATAGTTTGTGAAAATTATAAGTTGGTTGATTTGATTTTTTACTTCAGCACTTGGCTCTTGACTTTCGCTTGATGATAAAAATTCAACAGCATCGTCAAGGTGAAGAAATGTTGAAGCAAGTTTTAAAATATCTTTTGTCATTATCCTATCCTTTTTCAATAATATTTTTAATATGTGTGTTTGAAATTTCCGATGTTTGTTTTTCTTGAAATTTGAATATTTCATTTAAGCAGTCATTGGCTTCTTTCATTATCTTTTGTCGTTTGTTTTCTAAAATTTTATTATTGTTTATTTCAATTTCAGATAAAATTTCAGTTGCTTTTTTGGAACTAGATTTTAATAATTTCCATAACAGATTTTGGTTTGGATAGTTGTTAAAACTTATAACAAAACTATTCTGTCTTGATGTGTCATGGACTTCGAAATGATTTAAATTTTTGTTATAAAAAATATCAAAATTTGGATTTATTTTTTTGATTTCTTCCGATATAAAAAATATGTCATTTATTTTTACAAGGTGCTTTAAAAAACGCATTTTTGCTATTTCCTTTGTTAAAATTTAAGTCAAACATAACGATTTGATAAAAAAATATTATTTTCTCTGCAATCAAATTGCAGAGAAAATAATGGGAATAATGTTAAGATTCTTTAATCCCTTCAATCATTGCTTGTCCAGCTGGGTGGTCGCAAATGATATCAGCATATTTTACAAGTGTTGCACTGTAAGTTGGCTTTCCTTGGTTTTGTTTGATTACTCTTCCGTCTTCGCCTTCAAGCCATTGCCAGTCGCAAAGTTGGTGAAGATTGAATTCTTTTGTATTTAAAAGATACATTGTGTTTGGCTTAACAAATCTATCAGAAACAACTGGAATTCCATTATATGAAATTGCTTTATATCCGCCAGCAAGTTCCATAACGTCAATGTTGCTTCTATATGAGTTGAGATATTCTTGATAGTTTCTTTTAACGCCAGCAGAGCAAACGATAAAGTCAACTTTGCTTCCTGCAACTTCGTCAAGTTCGTCAATTGCTGTTTGCATGATCACATCAGAAATATTTTTCTTTTCTGTGTTTGCTGTGATGTCTTTAATATAAGGTGTCATCCAGTTATAGTTTGAACGGTTGAGTCCATAAAGTGAGCCAGTGCTTTTAAAAATTGCATCAAGTCCTGTAATTTCTTTTCCATATGAACCTTGAACGCAAAGAGCATATTGTGTTGTTTGGCTTTCAGAGACTTTAAGCTCATCAGCGGTAAGTGAAACACCTGCAAGCTTTACAGTTTTTTCGTTTCTGTTGATTGAAACAATTCTTTTTCCTGCTGCTTTGGTGTTAACAGTTCCAGTTGATTTGTTGATGATGTCAACAACCATTCCTTCAATAAGGTTTCTTGTGCTATCAACAGTAACAGTATCTGTTCCGTTTTCTGAAATGGTTGCAAGAACGCCTGTGCCATCGCCATAAAGCATTCTTCCAAAGTTAAACGTTGACGCTTTAATAAGTCCCTCCATTTCTGCATTAAGAAGGTTTACAAAGGCTCCTGCTGATGATTGTGAGGCACGAATTGCTTTGTCTGAAATTTCAATTTTGCCATAAAGGTTTTTGAGTTCAAGCACAAATTGTGCATAGTTATTTCCTGCTGGTGTTGGAAGTGAACCGTCTTCATCACCAGCGCCAATACCACCGTTAATTCCATATGGTGCAACTTTTCTGATTTCTTTGCCCCAAACGTCGCTTGTGGTTTGATTAATTTTTGCAAGAAGTGGATTTACTGATGTGTTAAGTTGATCTGCAACAACACCAAGATATACTTCTTTAAGTGCATTATCTGCGGTTTGTAATGTTACCATGTTTTCTCCTGTTCTAGTTTAATAATTTTCTTAAAATATCAGATGCATCTTTAATTGTTTTTGGTTTATTTTCTGGAGTTGTTACACTAATATTTTGTGTAGTTCCAGAAATGAACCTTGGCACATTTGCCGACAGCGAACTTAAATAATTTTTAATGATTTGATTTTTAATGTTCTCATTATTCAAAATATGTTCGTTTAAAAATGTTTGGTTTGTTAAAAGATTTTCAGTGCCTACTTGATGCTTTTGTTTGACTATTGCAAAGGCATATTCAAGACAATTTGGGCTTGATGACAGAAATTTATCTGAAGCAATCAAATCATAAATTTCAGATGAATATTTTTTTGCTTCTGGATTGCTTTTGATAAAGTTTTCTGAATAAGTTTTCCAATTATCATCTTCATAAAATGCATGAAATGAATTATCACTTTTTTCTTCATTTGCTGAATTATTATCAATATTTTCGTTTATTTCTGTTAAATTTGCGTTTTTTATTTCTTCGCTTTTTAATAATTCTGCAAGTTTTTGGCTTTTCTTTGTAAATTCTTTTTCAAGATTTGAATATGCTGAAAGCAGACTTGCTGAGTCTTTAAACTTTCCAAAATTGGAGCCATTTTCTTCAACGTTTGGCTGAACTATTTCCTCTTGTGAATTCTGTTCACCTACACTTTCAACACCAGCTGAAGAATTTGGTTGTTCCAAATAATTTGTTTCTTCCATAATGTTTATCCTTGTTTATTTATATAGTTTTGTGCACCTTCTTTTTCAAGTGTTGAAAGTGCATATTCCATTGATTTGTGAGCAAGAATATGTGCTTCAATTTTCTTTATATGTTTTTTTGAAAATTTTTCAGCTTCGCTTGATAACAAAAATTTTGTGTGTTCTGAAATATGAATGTCATGGTCATCAATTTCACGTGGATTTATGTCTTCAAGCTCAATGTTCTCTTTTATTGCTCTTTTAATGTGAAGATTTGTGACGTCTTGCTGAGATTCCCAAACCCCAAAACCTAATGCTTCAAGAAGCTTTGCACGATTTCTGTTTGAAAGTTTCCCGTTTTCATCATTCAATAATCCATATTTGTAAAGGTCGAGAAGCATGTTTTTTCTTTGCGCAGGAGTTTCAGTAAGTTCATTGATTGTGTCAAGAACAATGTCGTCATTGCTGAGCTCAGAGCCTTTCCAGTAAAATATTTCAACATCGCCATTTCCGTCTGCAATTCTTGAAAGTCTTGTTGAAACTGCAAATTGTTTATATAGTCTGATAATGAATTGTGCAATTTTCTTGACTGCACTTCTAATATATTCTGCGGTTACTGATAATCTTGTTTCGTCTTGCTCAATAAGAAGGTTTAGAGCAGTTCCACTTGAAACGCTTGATGGAACAGTGCTGTCTCGCATGAATTCACTCACACCGCTTACGGTTATAAATTCGTTTAGAAGCCTGTCTTCTTCGTTGTTAAAATCATGCGGAATTGAGCCTGCATCAATAAATCTTGGAATTGTGCTTCCGTTTCTGTAAACAAGAATTTTTCCGGGAGCAAGCCCCTCTTCTTCAATGTTGTCAATGTCAACTGAGCCATCTTCAACTGCTAAAACTCCGCTTGCAAGCCTTGCCATATATTCGTGTTTGCGGTTTTTGATTGCATTATATGCCCTTTGAATTGGAATGCATCTTTCAATTACGCTCACACCCCAGAAACTTCCAACTTGTGCTGTTGAAACTTGTCGGACAAACGGAAAGGAACGTTCTTTGTCTTGTGAAATTGCAAAGGGAATTTCTCCATCAAATACTAGTTTATCGCCTGCGATGATTGTGAGTTTTCCGTTTGGATTTTCTTTGTTTGGTTTGACATATTTTTCAATAACAAGTGCATGGTCATGTTTAAGAGAATGTGCAAGTTTTGGAACATTTGAAAATCCAGTAACAGCACCATGACTTATAAAGTTTTCAAAAGTGAATGTATCAATGTCTGATCCTTTAACGGTAATGTTATAAATGTCTTTGATTTTTGAAATTGGATATGCTCTTGCATGAATGATGCTTTCACATGCATCAATATCAGTTGCTCCGGCAGAGTCTGGAAAGATTTCAAATGGTGGACAAACTGAAATTGATATGTCTCCATTTTTTATTGGCGTGTCGTCATCTTTTGCAAGTGTGTCGCCAAGAGAGTTGTCCCAAACAACTTTATAGAAACTTGTTCCTGTAACTTCGCTCCATACTGTTGCAAGAGTAATGAGCTCTGAAAGATTTGCTTTGTCTGTTGTTGCGGATAAGATTGCTTTTGAAAGTTTTGCGCAATATAGATCGCTTTGTTCATTTCCGGTTGGTCTTACTGAAACTGTTGGGCGAACCTTTCCAAGCTTTGCAAGACGTGTTTCAATTATTGGTGCAATGTGGTTGTATACTTCTCTTTCTTCCCAATAATAATTTTTTGCTGAGTCTTCAATTTCTTGTTTTGGAGAAATGATTGAATATTGATTACCAAGCATAAAGTTCATGTTTAATTCCCATATGAGTTCATATGGCTTTCTGTCCTTAGAACGTTTTTTAAAATCTTCCAAAATGTTGTTTACTATAATATTATCTTCAATCTCGCTATAATAATATTTTTCCGTATTTTGTGTTTTTGGTGCGATATTTTCACTTATTGGTTTAGATTTTGCGTTTTTATTTTTTGTGTTCACTTTATTTTTTCTCCGTTTTGTTAGATTGATTTATAAATTTTTTAAGTTGTTTTTCAAGTGTTTCTAAACATGATTTGCAAAGGCAAAGATTGCCCTTAAAACCATTTGTGTCAATGTTTGCTTCTGCAAAATTGTTGCAACCTGCAACGTGGCAGCGAATGTTTCTTTCGCATTTATCAACTGTCATTTTTATTCTCCTTTATAAGTTCATTAATGTTTTTTATGAGTTGGTTTTTATATGAAATCAATTCTTTTTCGCTTAAATTTTCAAGATTTCCATAATTCACCTTTTCCCCAAAATTTTCAAGAAGAATTTTAATAGCGAGCATATCAGGCGGAATATAGTGCGTGGTAATTTTTTTCTTAGTGAGATTAAGTTGTTGATCTTGTTCTGTTTTTCCAGCATGTTTTTTCCCAGTTTCAATAATATCGTCAAAAGAAATTTGTTCTTCAGCTGATTTAGTTTTTAAAGCATATTCATAACTTTCTTCATTGTAAAAATATCCTTCTGCTTTCTTAATTAAAATTTCCTTTATCTTGTCATATAGTTCCTGATTTTTTGCCACGATAATTCTTCCCTTGGTTTAAGCATACAACAGCAATTCAAAAATAAGGTCAAAGAGTGACACTTTATCTTCGCTTTCTTAAAATGTCCCGATAAAGCTTTTCTTTGTTTTTTTGAATTTCACTCTTCTCTGCTTTTGGTTTCTGGTTTTCTGGGCGGCTCATGATATAATAGCGAAGTTCGTCAAGACAATGGTCATCATATTTAATTGGGTTTTCACCCTTGCCCCAATAATATCCTTTGATTTCTCTGATAAGATTTGTGCAGTTTGAAAATATGAAAAGCTTTGCTTCGCCATTTGCATTTTTAAGATATGACTTAACACGATTGATTCCGCTGAAAAGGTCTTTGTTCACTTTTGGGTTTGCTGCGATTCCGTTTTCAAAAAATAGTTCTGTTACACTTTTTGTTCCTGATAATGTTTTCTGATTTGCTGCACTGTCTATAAGTGCTTCAAGTTTTCCGTCATTTCTAAATTGCCAACCAAGATTTTTTGCAATTTCAATCAATTTTTGTGCATGATATGTGACATCTTTTTGAGCTTCAAAATGTTCGGCAATAACAAAAATATTGCCATCATAATCACATGCATAAAAATGTGCAGAAAGTGGATTGTTAAGCCCTGGGTCAATGGAGATGTTGTCATAATATTCGTGTGGAATTTCAAAAGGTTCAATCACATGAATGTTTGGATCGAATTCTTTATAAACCATTCCTTTATTATTCATTAAAAACTTTCCATATCGGCGTGAAATCAATTCTTCTTCGCTCATGGAACTTGTCAAGCGGTTAAGTTCGTTTTTGCTTAGATATGGATTGTCTGCCCACTCCATGAAAATTGAAAATACTTCTGGGTCATTTTGTGTGTTAAGATATATTTGGTCATAGATATAGGTTTGTCCTTTCAGTGGTGTCATTGTTCCGAAAATATCACCACATTTGTCAAGAACTCGCATTTTGCATTCGTTGTAAATGTCTTCTGGTGGCTCTTCATCGAACCACACAAAATCGAGCGATGTTCCTTGGAATTTTTCTCTTCCTTCTTCACAAGATTTAAAGCTTATTCTTGAAAGCCCTCCAAATGAGTTTTTGACAACAATTGTGTCGATAACGCCATATTCGGGACTTGTCTTTTTTCCGGTGTTCATGATAATTTCAGAAATATATTCACGGTCAAGATATTTTAAAATTTTTTCTTGAGCAACCTCTTTTTGAACCTTTGTTGACAAACTTACAACCCACCCAAAAACATTATTTTTATTTTCACGATATGGGTGAATTCCTCTTGCAAGCCAAACTGTTTCAACTGCACCGCATTCGGTTTTTCCACTTCTGTTTCCACCAAATACCCACCTGTTTCGTTTTAAACTTTTGTGAAATTCCATTTGTTTTTCATGGATAATTTCCCCTGTATTATATTTTGAAAGTGCACTATTTTTTCTTCTGTAAAGTTCGCTGAAAATCAGCTCTAGATTTTGAATGTTTGACCTTATTTTTTCGTTATTGTTTTGCATGATAAAAGTCCT
>USJH01000031.1 GCA_900554955.1 uncultured Clostridia bacterium
AATTTAACCCATAAGGAGACACTATGGTTTTTTTCACACTTATAACTGGTGCAACTGGTGGGCTTGGTGGAGCTTTCGCAAGAGAATGTGCACTTAATGGCGACAATCTTGTTTTAACTGGCTCTAATCCTTCTAAACTCGAAAAAATTGTTGCAGAAATAAACCAATATTTTCCAGAAGTTAAAGTTGTTTCAAAAACATGTGATCTTTCAAGTGAAAATGAAAGAACAGAGTTTTTTAAATTTCTTGAAGAAAATGAAATTAAAATCAATTTACTTATCAATAATGCTGGATATATTGCTGAAGGTGATTTTTTATCTTTTTCAGATGAAGAGATAATGAAAATTATCAGAGTTAATTGTGAAGGAACTGTAGATTTCACAAAAAAAGTTATAGTTGCTCGTGATGACCGAATGCCACTGTCCATCATTACAATTTCAAGCATGGCAGGAGACTATCCAATGCCGCACATGTCAATGTATTCGGCAACAAAGGCGATGCTTACAAATTTGATGGTGGCTTTAAATGAAGAACTTAAGGGGCAAAATGTGTTTATCACAACAGTTTGTCCTTCTGGAATTCCAACAACAAAAGCAATGAAAGAAGCAATCAAGGCTCAAGGTCTTGGTGGGAAAATGACTGCTTGCAGCCCTGAGAACATTGCAAAAATTGCACTTAAAGCGTCAAAAAAACATAAGGTTATAATCAGACCGAAAGCAATCAATGGATTTCTTGCATTGCTCAGTCGTCCGCTTTCAGAAAGGTGCAAGGCAAAAATTGTTGGAAAACGTTGGAAAAAATCACAAGCAAAACGAAATATGAATAAAGAAGGAAAATAATATGAATAAAAAACGTAATGTTACAATTTGTGTGTCATGGCCATATGCAAACAATAATCTTCACCTTGGATATATTGCAAGTTCACTTTCTGGTGATATTCTTGCAAGATATCATCGCATGGTTGGAGATAATGTTTTAATGGTTTCAGGAACCGACTGTCATGGAACAAAGCCTGAAATCAAGGCAAAACAAGAAGGTGTAACTCCAAAAGATATTGTTGATAGATATGATGCAAACTTCAGAAAAGCATTAAAGGTTTTCAACTTTTCTTTTGATATTTTTGCAAAAACCTATGATGAGTTTCATAAAGAAAAATGCATGGAAATGTTTAAACGTCTTTACGATAATGGATATCTTTATGAAAAGGTTGTTAAACGTCCATATTGCGAACATTGTGGAAAGTTTGTTAATGACACTGAAATTGAAATCACATGTCCGGTTTGTGGAAAAAGAACAAAGGCTGACAACTGTGATTGTGGATATGTTCCTGTAGAGTCTGATCTTGAAGGTGCAACATGTTTGATTTGCAAAAATAAAACTGTCCAAAAAGATGACAAGGTTTTGGTTTTCAAACTTACTGCTTTTAAGAGCTTTCTTGAAGATTTGGTTGAAAAAAATAAAGACACTTGGAGAATTAACGCCATTAATGAAACCAAGAAATATCTTGACGATCTTCGTGATCGTGACTTCTCTCGTGAACTTAATTGGGGGGTTAAAATTCCAATTGAAGGATATGAAGGAAAAGTTGTTTGGGTTTGGTGGGAAGCTCTTCTTGGCTATGTAACCGATACAATGCAACTTGCAGAAGAACAAGGTTTTGACTGGAGAAAATTCTGGAAAAAAGATGTTGAGCCAGACACGGAAAAACTTATCTATATGTGCCATGCGAAAGACAACATTGTTTTCCATTCAATGTTCCTTCCTGCAATGCTTGAAGGCTTGAAGGATAATTTTGTCACACAAAACACAATGGTATCAGCGGAATATTTAATGTGTAACAATGCTAAAATCAGCAAAAGCTCTGGAACTTGTTTTGAAGCTTTGGTTTGGGGTGAAACCTATAACCCAGATTCACTTCGTTTCCATTTTGCTGAAAATGGCCCTGAAAAGAAAGATGCAAACTTCACACTAGAACTTTATCAAACAACACACAACAGTGAAGTTGTAAACAAATTTGGAAATCTTATCAACCGAACTTTGAAATTTAAGGGTCTTGAAACTTTACCTGTTGGCGAAATTGATGAAGGCATTAAGGCAAAGGTTATTGAAACTTATGATGAAGTTTCAAAATATATTGAAGCTATCGAGTTTAAAAAAGCTGCAGAAACTGCAATGAATCTTGTTTCAGAAGCAAATCGTTTCTATGACGAGCAAAAACCATGGGTTCAAGCAAAAGAAGATCAAAAGGCATTCAATAATACAATTTATACTTGTGCATATGTAATTGCAAACCTTTCAAATATTTTTGAACCATTCATGCCAAGTGCTGCTGCTTCAATTCGTGAATTTTTAAATCTTGACAAAAAACCTTCATGGAAAGAAATTATTCCTGAAAGTGTTTCACTTGATAAGGTTGTTCCACTTTTCAGCAGAATTTAGAAAATTTTTCAAAATTATTAAAGCCGATTGACAATTTATAGTTATTATTATATAATAAATTTATAGGAGATGAGCAATCATGACAATGGATTCTAGTTTCGCAAAAAGCATTATTGAGCTTAAACTTGCATCAGACAGAATTGCCGAAGGAAAGGGCAAAGGTGCGGGTGTTTTCACAGTGCGTTATCAAATTCTTTATTTGATTGCTTCAAACGATAAAATCTCTCCACAAGAACTTATATATGAACTTAAAATGGCAAAAAGTAATCTTGCACTTATCACAAAAAAGATGATTAAAGATGGCGTGATTTCAAGCTTTAAAGAAGAAGGAAATCGCAAACAAATTTATTATAGCATCACCGATCAAGGCAAGAAAGAGCTTCAAACAAAAATGGATGCAATCAACAATATGCAAACTAAAGAAAGCAAAGAAATGGTTATGCATCTTATGAAAACTGTTGAAAGTTTGAAAAATGTCAAATAAAAACAAAACCACCAAAATATGGTGGTTTTTTTATGTAAAATATTTTATTTTGCATTTTTTTTGCTTATTTTTTGCCGTAAAGTCGAAGGTCTTTTCCTTCAATATGAACAGCAAAACTTTCACGTTTGTTTAAAAGGCGGCTGAAAATTCTTTCGTTATATCGATCTAAAATGTCTTGTGTGTCAAGATTTGTTGTAATAACCGTAAGGTGTCCAAGTCTTGAACGTTCGCTTAAAACAACATAGAGATATTCAAGAGTGACATTTTTTAAAAGTGGCTCGGTTCCAAGGTCGTCAATAATCAACACGTCAGGATCAATAAGAGCATTAAGATATGATTGTTTTTGACTATCAAAACAGGTATGATATGAAAGAAGCATATTGTTGAGTCCGAATGCGGAAATGAATGACACAATAAAACCACGATCAATAAGCCTTGATGCAAGGCACTCCGCAAGAAAAGTTTTTCCAACACCAACTTGCCCTGAAACGATAATAAATTTATAATCTATTGTTGGATATGTTTCGGCAATATTTTCAAGCTTAATTTTCAGTTTTTTAAGAATTGTATTTTGTTTTTCATCTGTTGCAATGTCTGGTTTAAACTCATTGAAAGAAGAAAGTTGTCTTTTGGCAATTCCACATTCTTGCATAATTTTTTCGCGAACTTTGTTTTGCAAACATTTGCAATATGATCCATTCACATATCCAGTATCGTTGCATTCTTTGCAAGAATAGTTTGGGATAAGTGAGTTTGGGTCAATCTTATTTTTAAGCAAAATATGCTCAATTTGTTCTTTAACAAGTTTTAAAGATTTTTCTTGCTCTGAAACATCACTTCCGTTTGCATTAAGCTTTCCAATTTCAAATGTGAGGACTCTTTCTTGTTTTTCAAGGTTTACAAATTCGGGAATTTGTCTGGCTTTCATAATGTTTGAAACTGCAACATTTTGTGCATAAACACGAGATGCTGAAATTTCTTGAAGACTGTTTTGAATAAGTTGTTTTCTGTCCATTTTCTACACCTCAATGTCATCAAGAGAATCAAATAAAGCATCAAGAACTTCTTTTGAATATTCTCTTGTTTCCATGTTTTGTTCAATTTTTGTTTCGGTTTTTGCGAAGTTTGTTTGACTGCAAAGTTTTGTTGCTTCTTCAAGAGTTGAAATGTTCTTTGCATGAATTTCGCTTAAAAGTTTGTTCATATAGCGAATTGGATTTGCTGTTCCTTTTGATTTTTCAGCAACCATCATGATAATGTCGTCATTAATGTTCCAGTCTTCGCTCCAAGTGTTATAAATGTCTCGGTCTGCAGAGTTAACTTTTCTAAGACTTCCAAGAGCTTCAAGAATTTTTTTGATAGATTCATCTTTTGCAACAACTTCACCAAGATATTGAGTGATTGCTTCAGAAGAAATTAAACCTTTTTTGAAAAATTTTATAACTGCTTCATTCATAAGTGAAAGGCTTCTAATGTCTTGTTTATAGCAATAGATTGCAAGAAGCGCAAGAGTGTTTTTATCAAATCCTTTTTGAACCCAATCTTTAATATAAACTTCAACAGTGCTGTCAAGGTTTTGATAATATAATCCAAGTGTAGATGTAACTTTCTTTGCAATGTCATAAAACTCTTCTTTTTGTTTTGAATAGTTTTCAATGTCTTCAAGGGTGAAGAGCTTTTGTTCATAATATTTAGAAAGCGTTTCGTCAAGTTTGCTCATTCCGCCTTTTTTATTAAGAGATGAAGCCACAAGCAAAACGACGTTTTTTGTGAATCCGAAATTATTTGTCCATTTAAGATACATGTTTCTTTCGTCAAGATCGGCATCACGATTAAGCCCTAAAGCTTTCAAAACGTCTTTAACATCGCCACTTGCTTGTTCTTGCTCAAGAAACTTTTGTTCAAGGGCTGTAACGCTTTTTATGCCCTCATTTTCAAAACTTTTCGCAACTGCAAGGATATATGGATAGTTGATAGATGTGCTTTTGATTTTTGTGCAATATTTAATGATCATTATAACAGCATCTGGTTCAAAGTGATGAAGCTCAATAAGGTTATAATATTCGTTAAATTCAAGTGGAGTTATCATTCTTCCGTTTAAGATTTCTTGAACTTGGTCGTTAAAGTCTTTATATTTTGCTTTTGTTCGGATTTTGCTGTTTCCTGAAAACTTTTTTGCCGAAAGAAATTTAACTTCTAGTGGTGTTTTGTTCATAATCTGAACAAGTCCGAGTTCTTGCCAATATGTGAAATATTCAAATATTTGGTCAACAGATAAAGACAAAACAGTGCTCATTGACGAAATGTCATTGTCGTCGCTTTGTGGAGCATTGCAAAGATAAAGACCATAAAGATAAACTTTAACAGCTCCGTCAGGTGCGCTTGGCAAGAATTCATTGATAAATTCATTATCAATAATTGTGCTTGAACTGTTTCTAAGATTTGATGAATAACTGCAAAGTCCCATTGTTGTCCGTCCTTTGTAAAATATAAATATATTTTAACACTTAATCTGATATTTTTCAACACTTTTAAAATTACAAAATATTTTTTGGAAATATTCCATAAATTCTGTTAACAATTGATTGTTAATAAGGTGTTAAAAAGATTTAATATGATTCTTATAATTTTGAATTGAAAAAATCAAATATTAAGCATTTTGAATTTATAGTTGTATAAAATTTGTTATATTCATGCGATTTTATACAAATGAAATTTTGTTTTTAATTTTTAAAATTCAACAATATCTCCATCAAAATCGGGAATCATTTCAGTTGTGGCACTGCAAAGATCTTGCACAAGTGCATTTTTAAAGCCGAGCTTAAGTGCATGTGCTAAAACTGCTTTATATTCAAGTTTTGTAATTTTTCGGTTGATTTCCGGAAATTCTGAAGATTTTCCATATGGAGTATATTGACTCATGATTGAAATCAAAGCGTTTTCACCAAGAATCTCTTTAATTGAATTTAAAACATTAAAGCTATCTTTTGTAAGACCTGGTAATACAAGGTGGCGAACAACAATTCCTTTAACAAGTTTGTCATTAATAAAGGTGTTGTTTGGAATTTGTTTTTTCATTTCTTTAATGCATGCTGTAACATTTTCATTATAATTTGGTGCTTTGCTATATTTGATGGCAAAAGCGTTGTCATAATATTTATAGTCCACAAGGAAAATATCGACATATCCTTCAAGTTTTTTAATTGTTTCAGGGCTTTCGTAACCGCCTGAATTCCAGACAATAGGAATTTTTGGTTTATATATTTTTAAAGCTTCCAGAATTTGCAAAGTGAAATGTGTTGGAGTGACAAGGTCAATGTTTCCGGCTCCTTTTTCTTCAAGCTCTTTGAAAATATCTGCAAGTTGTTTTGGAGAAACTGTTTTCCCAGAAATTTCGTGACTGATTTTATAGTTTTGGCAATATACACAACCGAGATTGCAGCCTGCAAAGAAAATTGCACCTGAACCTTTTTCATTTTTAGAAACAAGAAAAGGCTCTTCACCTTGGTGAAGCATTATTTTTGAAATCACAATTTGATTTGAAACCAAACAAAAACCATGAGTTTCATCACGGTTAACATTACATTTTCTTGGGCATATGTTACAATTTGTCATGACAGTAGTATGAAATATGTTTTTCAAAATGTCAAGAACAATTTGATTTGATGAAAGAAATAGTGTATTATATTGATATGAAAATAAAATCAGAACAAGATTATCAAAAATTTATAAATCACCTTTACGAATTATCAGATGGGGAAAAGTTTGTTGCTTTTCAACAAAAAATTTTAAACACGCAGAAAACAATTGTTGGAATTAAAACTCCAATGCTTAGAAAACTCGCAAAAGAAATTTACAGTTGTAGCCATGACGGGCTTTTTAAATACGGCACCAATGACATTTTTGAAGAGGTTTTAGTTAAAGGGCTTGTAATTGCAATGCACACTGATTGTGATTTTGCACTTCAAGAATTGAATAGACTTGTAAAGTGTTTTGATACATGGGCAGAAACAGATATGATTTGTGTATCTTTCAAGTTTTTTAAGGGAAATGAAGAAAGACTATTCAACTATTTTTCAGAACTTGTGAAAAGCGAAGAGGAGTTTGTTTGCAGGTTTGGTATAGTGTGTTTAATGAAATATTTCCTTGATGAAAACAATGTTGATCGCACTTTTAAAGCACTTGATAACGTAAAATGCGATAAATATTATGTTAATATGGCAATTTCGTGGTTGATTTGTGAGGCATTAATAAAAAATCCGCAAAATGCCGTGGAAAATATGCAAAAAATTATAAAAAATCATCATTTTAATTCGTTTATTATAAATAAAGGGATTCAAAAGTGTTGTGATAGTTTCCGTTTTGATAAAGAAACAAAAAATAAACTTAAAGAGTTGAAAATAAAATGATAGAGAAAAATCAAGAACTAGAAGTTGAAATTTCCGGAGTTGCAAGTGAAGGTCAGGGCATTGCAAGAATAAATGGCTTTGTGATTTTTGTTCCATTTGCAATGGAAGGCGAAGTTGTAAAAATTCATATTATAAAAGTTACAAAGTCTTTTGCTGTTGGAAAAATTATGGAAATTGTTAAACCAGCAAAAGAAAGAGTTGAGCCAATTTGCCCACATTTCTATAAATGTGGTGGGTGCAGCCTTCAACATATGAGCAAAAATGCACAACTTTCTTTTAAGAAACAAGTTGTGAAAGATGCATTAAGAAAACTTGGCGGTTTTAATGATGTTGAAGTTGATGATGTTATTGCATCTGACAGTCAGACAGAATATAGAAATAAATCTGCCTTTCCGCTTGTTGTGGGGGAAGATTCAAAACTTCATGTTTGCATGTTTAAAGAACTTAGTCATAATCCTATTTTTATTGATGAGTGTCCGATCACAAATTCAGAAAACATGCGAATTGCTTTTGCCTTTGAAGAGATTGCAAATAGTTTTTATAACAATTCAAAAAATGATTTTTTACATCTTGTGATAAGAACAATTGATGGGAAAAGCCTTGTCACAATTGTAACCAAGAAACATATTAAAAACGCAAATATAATGTTTGAAGCCTTGAAAAACACATTAAAACTTGATGAAAACTGCCTTGGATTGTTTGAATGCATTAAAAAAACAGATAATAATGTTATCTTGGAAGGTGAAGCGATTCACTTGTTTGGATTAAAAAGCATTGATTTTGAAATCATGGGCATAAAGGCGAGTGTTTCGCCACTGAGTTTTTTTCAAGTTAATATTAATGTGATGAGAAAAATATATTCACATGTTAATGATCTTGTGTCTGGTGAAATTGTTGTTGATGCATATAGTGGAGCGGGGCTTATGTCTGCAATATTGTCGCAAAGTGCAAAACAAGTTTATGGCATTGAAATTGTTGAAGATGCAACAAAAGATGCAAATAGGCTTAAAAAATTGAATGGAATAACAAATCTTGAAAATATAAATGGAGATACAAGTGTTGTTCTTCCAAAACTTCAAAAGGAGCTTATGAAATATACTCTTGTTTTGGACCCGCCAAGAAAAGGTGTTGATGAGTCAGTTGTAAGGTGTATTTGTGACAGTAAACCTGATAGGGTTGTATATGTCTCTTGCAATCCGGCAACTCTTGCAAGAGATTTAAAACTGATTTGTGCTGGTGGATATGAAATTTTGAGCGTTAAACCATATGACATGTTTCCACAAACAGCACACGTCGAAACTGTTGTGGAATCAAGAAAAATTTAAAAATGATTTTACATTTGTATAAAATGTATGAAATATATTACAGATTTTACAAATATAAAATCAAAATTTAATTCTTGTGGCGAATTTATAAACATGCAAATTTGATTTTGAAAAATTTGTTATATATGATATAATAATTTCGGGAGATAGAAAAAATGAAAGTTTACACCATTTGCGGAAGCATGAAATTTGAAAATCAAATGAAAGAAGTTTCAAGCAAACTTGAAGCTGAAGAAGGAATTTGTGTTTTAACACCAATTAACTATGAAAAGAAACATAAAGATGACATTACAGAGCTTGAAAACATTTTTGCATGTCACATGAAAAAGATTGAGCTTAGTGATGGAATTTATGTTTTGAATGTTGATGGCTATATTGGAGAGTCAACAAAAAATCAAATATCCTATGCTAAAAAACTTGGAAAAGAAATAAAATATTATCGTCCGCTTGAAGGCGAAACTAAAATCAGCAAAAAGGTTAAAAAAACAAAATAAGAAAAAAGCAAGTTCGAAAAGCTTGCTTTTTTTATGCATATTTTTAAAACAATAACATAAGTAAATTTTATTCAATAAAAAATAACAGCACTAATATGCTGCTATTTTTTGGCGGAAGCGGTGGGGCGACTGCGTAAAAAAATTGCCGGTGGCATATTTTTAGCACAAAGCGGGAGAAAATGGAATACATTTTCGGTCTGGCCGACAGGACGAACCCCCTGGGGTGAAGAATTCCACCGCA
>USJH01000032.1 GCA_900554955.1 uncultured Clostridia bacterium
GTCTGCAACACCAACGTTGCTTGTCATAATGATAACAGTGTTTTTAAAGCTTACTGTTCTTCCTTGGCTGTCTGTTAAACGACCATCATCGAGAACCTGCAAAAGCATGTTAAACACATCTGGGTGAGCTTTTTCAATTTCATCAAAAAGCACAACAGAATATGGTTTTCTTCTAACTTGCTCTGTAAGTTGTCCACCATCGTCATGTCCAATATATCCAGGAGGTGCACCAATAAGTTTAGAAACTGAATGTGCTTCCATATATTCACTCATGTCAAGACGAATTACAGTGTTTTCATCGTCAAACAAGGCTTCTGCAAGAGCTTTTGTAAGTTCGGTTTTACCAACACCAGTTGGTCCAAGGAAAATGAATGAACCAATTGGGCGTTTTGGATCTTTAAGACCAGCACGTGCACGTCTGATTGCTTTAGACACCGCTTTGATAGCTTCATCTTGCCCGATTACACGTTTGTGAAGTGTATCTTCAAGATGAAGAAGTTTGTCTTTTTCGCTTTCAGTAAGTTTTGTTACAGGAATTTTTGTCCAGCTTGAAACAACTCTAGCAATGTCTTCAGATGTGATAACACCTTCTTGGCTTTGCTTTTGATCGTTCCAATCTTTTCTTAAACGATCAATTTCTTGTCTGCACTTGTCTGCTTTTTCCTTATAGATTTTTGCACCGTCATAGTTTTCTGTTCTGCGTGCTTCTTCTTTCATAAGCTCAATATTTGCAAGTTCGTCTTCAAGTTCCTTAAGTTTAGGAGAAGCAACCGAGGCACCAACTCTTGCATGAGAACATGCTTCATCTATAAGGTCAATTGCCTTGTCCGGCAAACTTCTGTCCATAATATAACGAACAGACAAGTTAACAGCGGCTTTAATTGCATCATCAGTGATTTTAACTTTATGGAAAGCTTCATATGAATCACGAATGCCTTGCAAAATTTTGATAGTGTCTTCCTCACTTGGTTGGTCAACAATAATTGGTTGAAATCTTCTTTCAAGTGCTTTGTCTTTTTCAATGAATTTGCGATATTCTTCAGTTGTTGTTGCACCAATGGTTTGCATTTCACCACGAGCAAGATATGGTTTAAGCATGTCTGAAGGTGAAACTTCGCCATCTTTTGAACCTGCTTGTGCAAGCATGTGAATTTCATCGATAAATACAATAATATTCTTTTGGTTTATGATGGTTTCAATTGCATTTTTAAGTTTTTCTTCCATTGAGCCACGATATTTCGTTCCCGCCATAAGTGAGCCAATTTCAAGAGAAAAAATTGTTTTTCCTTTCAAAACTTCAGGAACATCACCTTTAACAATAGCTTGAGCCAAACCTTCAACAACAGCAGATTTACCAACACCAGCTTCACCAATCAAAACTGGGTTATTTTTTGTTTTTCGGCAAAGAATTTCAATGATTCGTTCAGTTTCCTTTTCTCTTCCAATGATAGGGTCCATTTTTCCAAGTCTTGCACGTTCGGTTAAGTCAATGCCCATGTCACGAAGAACTTCAGGAAGTTTCGCATTTACATTTTTTGATTTCGTATCTTTTTGTTTTTCATATGAATTAGTTTGCGAAGAAGCTGCATAGTTCGCATAGTCATCGTCAACTTCTTCACCATTTATAACTGAAAGTGTCCTCATTGCAAGTTCTTTAACATCAACAGATAAGCCTTGTTCAAGAATGCTTACTGCCATGCAACCAGAATCTGCCAAAAGAGCATAAAGAACATGTTCAGTTACAAGATATCCAAGCTGAGCCTCATAGCAAATTGTAGAAGCTGTTCGGATAATATCTTTAACACGTGGAGTATATTCAAGAGTAACTTTACCAATAAATGATCCTCTTGAAACTCGTGTTTGTTTAATCATTTTTAAAATTGCACTTTTTGTTGCACCAGCTTCTTCAAGAAGTCTTTGAGCAACACAACCATCAGTGCTTGCAAGTCCATAAAGCAAATGCTCAGTTCCAACCTGAGTTTCGCCAAGAGAATATGCAAGTTTTACAGCATTGTCAAGTGCCTTTTTAACATTTGGTGTCATTGGAAAATTTATCATAATAATCTCCTTATTTTATTCTTAAATTTTGAAGGGTTTTTGCTACAAATTTTGCTCTTGTTGTTTTTTCTTCAGTTTCGCTTAAAGCTTCTTGCCCTGCAATTTTAGTAAGGCTTGAAGGCAAAGCATCGAACAAGAGTCTGTCGATAAGCGCATTATCACTAAACTTCATAAATCCAAGGCAAATTCCCATTTTCACTTCACCGATATATTTCATAAATTCACCGGCTGAAAGCAAAAATGCATTTGTCAAAATTCCATATGCTCTGAAAACTCGGTCTTTAAGTTCAAGTTGATTGTTATGAAGCAAAACATCACGCTCAGAAAGTTCCATATTTGCAACTTTAATTGCACATTCTGTAACCTTCTGAATAATTTCTTTTTCCGAAACCCCAAGGCTTCGTGCATTAGAAATTTGATAGATATAGCTTAGTGCTTCGCTTCCTTCACCAAAAACTCCACGAACAGTGAGACCTTGGCTTTTGAGCATTGAAATCACATCTTGAATTTTGTTTGAAATTGTAAGTGCTGGCAAAAACATCATTACTGATGCTCTCATTCCCGTGCCAATGTTGGTGATGCAACTATTTAAAAAACCATATGTAACATCATATGCAACATCAAGTTTTTCAATAAGTTTGTCATCAATCGCAGACAAAATCTGATAGGCTTTGTCAAGCGATAAGCCCTTCAAGAAACACTGCGCACGGATATGGTCTTCTTCATTAACCATTATAGAAACGGTTTCGTCTTCAGACAAAATCACCGCTCCACATTCTTTATTTTCAAGAAGTTTGGTTGAAATAAGGTGTTTTTCTTGCATTACTTCTGCATCAAGCGCTGGAAGTTGCTCCATTGTGAAAAGTTTATAATCTCCAAGCGGAAGAACAACTGAAGAAACTTCGTTTATAACTTTATAACCCTGATTTTCAGAGATTTTTTCTGGAAAAATATAGCCAGATAAACACCTTGCAAGGCGAATTCTTGATGATAAAATTACACTTGAATCTGTCATGAAATTTCCTCCGCCAAGCGTTCTCTTCTGCCCTTGATTTGGTTTGCCAAAATATAATCTTGGCAAGCAACTGCTTTTTGTTCCTGTTCTATCAGTCTTGCAATTTCACGCTTTTTTGCAGCTTTTGTTGCTTCTTTCGATGGCACTTTCCCAGTGTGAACGCATCTTCCATGAACATCAAGAGCAAAATCTTTTAAATATGGATAAAATGTTTTATAGCATTCTGTGCAATTAACAAAGCCAGAATTTAAAAAATCGTCAAGTGTTGTTCCACATTTTTTGCAAACAAGTGCATTTTCACTTGTGGTTCCAAAATCACTGTTCCAATCTTGTTTAACCTGGCTGAGATTATTTTTTGCAGAAGTAAGTGGATTTATAAACATATTATTCTTCCTTTTGTTTCATTAGTGTTGTAAGAACGTTTTTAAATGCTTTTGCACGAATGTTATCCTTAATTGTGAAAGGCATTGCAAGAGATAAGTCTGAAAGAGCACTAAAAATGATTTCTTTTTCCTTGTCTGAAATGATTTTTTCATTTTTAAGTTTATCAAGAATTTGCGACAAACGTTTTTGTGAAAGTTCATCTCCAACACTTTCCAAAATTAAGTTGCTTACATATTCATCATTATCGAGATTAATTTTACTGATTTTTATATAGCCACCGCCCCCACGTCGGCTTTCCTTTACAAAACCTTTATCAACTGTAAATCTTGTTTCCAAAACATAGTTGATTTGGCTTGGCGCACATGAAAAGAAAGTTGCAAGTTCGTTTCTTGAAATGTCAACACTTTCATCATCGCCCATTGTTTTTAAAATAAATTGCTCAATAACATCACTAATATTTGCCATAACTTCTCCTTGTCTAACATCTTATTTTCTGTTTTACGATACTATTATAAAACAAAGGTCAAAGAAAGTCAAACATATTTTTAAAATATATCAAAAATTTTTCAATGTCAATAGTTTGTGACAAAAATTTTTAAATTATGGTTTGATAAACAAAATATTTTTACCCTTTTTAAGGGCATAATCAACAGTAGATTTTGTTCCCCCACTAAGGTTATTAAAGCAAGCAATAACAAGATCCGCTTTGTCAACCATGAAATGGTTTCGTTTTATAAAGCAACCTGAATAATAATCTGTTGAAACATAAACAGGGTTTGCCCTTGAAAGAATATCATCATATCTCTTTTTATCGGTCTCACCCCATTTTTCGGGCTGATTTTTGCAAGGAATTGCAAGCATAAGCTCAACAGTTTTATTATTTTTCGAAAATTGTAAAACACTTTCACAAGCAAAGGTGTCAAAGCCAAGAGCAACACCACTGATGAAAGTTTCAAAGCCACAATCAATGCAAGTTTTTATAAGTGTGTTTAGCTTTTGTTTAAACTCTTTGCATATGTCGCAATCTTCATTATATCTCCAAGGCAAATGGCTTGGTCTGTGCCCAGTGAAACAGATTGTTTTCCCTTTAATGCTTTTCAAAAAACCTATAAGTTCTTCTCGGCCCATATCATCAAAATATGCAATGTTTTGTTTTTCAAAAATGTTTTCTTGAACAGCAATATCCATATATTTCTCCTATAACTATAGAATATCACACAATAAAAAATATGTCAAACATATGTTCGACATATTTCATTATCGTATATTTTGCACAACTAGCTAAACAAAATGACAAATGTATTGAAGAATGGTTTCAAATAAACCAAGAAACCAACAGCCGCTAAAATTACACAAGCACCAATTGTTCCAACCCAAATAAAGAACTTTTTATCTGAAAGTTTAAAGAAATGGTTAAGCACACAGAAAATTGCAAACACCAAAATTGATCCAATTGTTATAAACAAACAAGGTTTAACAAGTTGTGGTGAATATGAAATTTCAATTTCATTTTCTGCACTTTCAATTTCAACAACCATGAAATTATAAAATGCATTTTCAACCTTAACATCTTTTCCATTCAAAGTTGCATTCATGTTTTTAAGGTTAACATAAGGAACAAAAAGATATTTTTGTCCAGTTGTATTATCAAAACTGATTTTAATTTTGTCTTGAGTTGTAACAAGATCAACACTGCTTGTCAAGAAATTGTTTTCATAGATTGTTTTAAATCTTGCAATGTCAAATTCAGCAAAAACCATTTTAGAAAGAATATATTCTTTCGTGAAGTTCTTTTTAAATTGATCTTTGTTTGTGTCTGACTTTGGAATTACAATTTCAACATCGTTTGTAATGTTAACACCATAATCATTAAGTCCTGGAACAACATCATATTCATTATCATTTAACATGGTTTCAATTGAAAGTTCAGTATTAAGATAAAGAATTTTGCCTAGAGTTCCAAAAACAGTGATAACAAACTTATCTTCAAGTTCAACAATTCCAACATCAAGTTTTTTCATAATGTCCGTATCTTGACTGAAAATTGCCTTATAAATGATGTTTTGAATTTCGATAAGATCTTCTTTATTTTCAAGAAGTTTAACAAGGTCAACATTTGTTGTAAATGCTTTTCTTGTTTCAAGTTTAAGCTCATAAAGATTAACTTTTTTTGTTTCGCCAGAATTTGAATCAACATAATCAAAATCTTTAAGGAATGTATAATAACTATCATCTAAAACTTTATCAGAAAGAACATATCGATTTCCAAGAAGAAGGTCTGTCATATATGTTCCACCAGATGAATAAAGGGTTGTAGAAACCGTGTTATATCCAAGATGATGATATGCTTGATATTGTTCTTCACTTGAAATATGAATCCAAGAGCTCATTGAAGCATAGTCAACCAAATATGGAAAGTTATAGTTATAAAGATGGTCTCTATCTTTAAGCTTATATCCATTTTCAAGTTCTTTAGTGTTAATATTAAATGCGTTTTGAACACGTGATGTTGTGTCAAACCTGTCAACATACGAAGCACCAAGATAGCCAGTCATAAGCATTACAACTTGAAGCATGCAAAGTGTGAAGATAAGCCCCCCACCCTTAATGTTTCCACATGTGAGTTTGTCTGTTTTAACACGAAGAGACAATTCAATTGCTGCATATGATAAAACAAAAAGGAAAAAGTAATAACTAAATGATGTGAAAGTTACAGGTCTGAGAAGTTGAATTGAAACACCAATCCACATGCAGAACACCATCATCACTACACTAAGTCCTAAAAATGGAATCAAGAGAGCTTTAACAACATCAAAATATTTCTTTTTAGCAGGTTTAACATCTCCACCCTCTTCAACATTTATTTCTTTTTCTTGTTTAACTGCAACTGGTTGCTTTGGTGCAAGAAGATATTTATCAATATAATAAAGCGAAGCAAAAATCATTAACATGATCAAAACAAAGCCATAGCGAAGCGGAAAACAATAATAGCTTCCGGTGTGCCACATCTTATTGATTGGTTCAATGATAAGTCCAACACCACAAATAACGAAACTGAGCATGAAAAACAAAACATTTTTCTTGTCTTGTTTATATTTAAACATCAATCTCATAAAGAAAACAACTGGCAAAGCATACATGATCACAACTGCAAGTTTAGAGAAGAAATATTTATAAAGCTCAGCTTTATCATTGTTTGCAGTTGATGAGAATCTGTGTCCACCAAGTGATGTCACCATTGAAGGGATAAATGTAACCATACTTATAAGAAGGCTGATGAAAATTCCATAGAAAAGAAGCGATGCAACTTTCATTCTCTTCCCCTTTTCGCAAGCAGTGAAAATGTAAACCGTCGCAATCACAACTGTTCCAACCAAAACCATATAAGTGATATAATAGCTTAAAATCAACATATATGAAAGGACAATAACGAACCACATTATTTTGCCATTTTCAACAAGTTCTTTTGCGGACAAAATTAAAAGTGGAAGCAAAATCATAAGATCAAGCCAACCAATGTTTGTAAAGTGGATCATTGTCCAACCAGAGAAAGTCCAAACAATTGCAAACAAAAGCAAAAACCATTGGCTGATTTTTGGAAAGAACTTTTTAAAGCAAAAATATGCTGTTGTTGCCATTAAGGCAAAACGAACAATAAATAAAAGAGAAATTCCATAGATTATGCTTTCTCTTGGAAAAATTCCAATAATCCAGCTTAATGGAGATAAAAATCCATTAAGAACAAAGCTTGAAAAAAGACTTCCACCCGCCCCAAGGTTAAAAGAAACCATGAAACTTGACCTTCCGTGAAGCCAATCCCAAAGTCCAGTATATGCAGGGATCAAACCATCACTGCAATCAATATAGCAAATTGACTCTTTGCCAAAAGGAGAAATTCCTTTGCAGAGCATTGCAAACACATAAACAAAAATAGAAATTAAAGCTGGCAAAGAATATTCAAGCACTTTAAGCCATTTCTGTTTTTTTGTAGAAATTACTTTACTATTCATAAAAACTCCAATAAATTTAATTATCCTTCTTATTTTATCAAAAAAAACATATGATGTCACTTAAAAAACATACAAATAAAATTAAAAAATTATAAAAAACACTTTACAAATCCCAAAATATAACATATAATATGTTCACTTGTGCGAGGGTGGCGGAATAGGCAGACGCGCTTGTTTAAGGGGCAAGTGATGAGAGTCGTAAGGGTTCAAGTCCCTTTCCTCGCACCAAAAAAAGAAAAGCAGGGATTAATTCCCTGTTTTTTTATTCGATAGCATTGTTTAAGGGACTTTCACCCTACGGGTTCAAAACCTGTCGATTCCTGACCGAACACTTTCGTGTTCTACCGGCTTTGGCTAAAAAATGTTTTTTCAGCATTTTGATTTTATCTTTTTCAATCTTTGAATAAATCTATATGCCATATCTTCATAATAATCAACACTTCTGTCTTTGGTATGTTTATACAATGAATTTACAAAATCATCATAATATTTATCTTCTATATTTTGCTTTTTGAAAAAATCATACAATTCACTATATTTAATTTTAACATAAAACTGACTTCCACTATATTGCGAAATATCAACACGACTATAATTAGGAAGAAAAATGAAATAGTAAGAATTCATCTCACCCTTCCCTTTTTCAATGATATTATAATATTTAAGCAATTGAGATTGAATCAAGCCATTTTCACTAAAATCATGTCTTTCCGAAACACCATTAATTCCTGATTTAATTTTATTTTCAATTACAATAATATTCTTTTTATCACTAATTAAAAGGTCAATATTGTCTTTTTCTCTGTCAATCGAAATATTTCCACTTAAATTAACACCAAGAACCTTTTTGGAAAAGTTTATCAACAATTCAGGATAATTAACAAAAAAATACCTGAACATATTCGAAAAAACAAGTTCATCACCTTCTTTCTTGATAAGATTTAAAAAATTGAAATGCTTATCAATAATAACGTTTGAATCCACCTTGTTTTTTCTATTCAAATCCCACAAGTCTTTATTTTCCATTAATGATTCAATTACAGAAAACGAATTGGGATTTTTTACAGAATCAATATAAGAAATTAAAGATTGTCTTGGAAATCTTTTATCATTCAAATTAAAAGTTAAATTTTCGAAAATAAAACTCGAATTATCAATATCCGTGATAAAAATCGGCTGGTTAGGAATTAACAGTTTCTGTGACTTAAAAGTGATTGTCCCGTCAAGTTTACCCTTATAAATATCACTTAAACGAACACCGTCATATCTTATATCAAATTCTTTTTCAAATTTTGAAAGTTGCTCGCCAGTGCTTTTTAATTTTTGTTCTGTTGTCCAACCAGTTGGATAAACCAATTGTCCACCTTTACCAATTTTCGCTATTCCCAAAACTTCAAAACAGCCAGACTTTAACAACTTTGTTAAAACAACACCTTCAACAGTATCGTCATATTTGTGATCTATATAGCCATAAGGATTCACATAAATATAATTATTACCATGGTCATCATGCAACAAATTAATAACTTCGCTTCCCATCTTATCGGTTAAATAAGCACCAGCATACATTCTGCAAATTACAAAAGACTTCATTTTTTTCTCCTTAGTTTTTAAACAAATATTTTTCAGGCAAATCAACAAATACATCAAAATGTTGAGAAAAATAATGGTCAACATTCTCGATAATTTCAATTTTAACCATATCAGATTCATATTTAGAAATCAACGAAGCAAATTTAAATGAAGGGTCTTTATTCCCAAAAACAATAAATATTTTAGCAAATGTTCGCTCAAGTCCGTCAATAAATTGATTAAAATTAACCTGAATAACTGGGTTTATTGATAACACTTTTTTAATTGATTTA
>USJH01000033.1 GCA_900554955.1 uncultured Clostridia bacterium
AAAACAATAAATATTCATAAAAAACGCAAAACTGTATGCATTTTTGCAATTATTTTTGTTATTTTTGCGTTTTTTATTATGTATATTAAATTTCTTGTGACTCCACTTATGGTTGACATAAGTTCTTCACAAATAAAGGTTTATGGTGCAAAGTCAATGAACTATGCAATCACCGAAACAATGAATCAAAACATATCATATGACGACCTTATAAACATTGTTACAGACAGCTCTGGAAAGATTGGAATGATTCAGGCGAACACTGTTAAAATCAACAATGTATCAATGATGATTGAAAGAATAACACTTGCTCATTTGCTTGATTCTTCTAGAAATCCAATTTCAATTCCACTTGGGGCTTTCACTGGAATTTCTATTTTTTCTGGTATGGGTCCACCGGTAAAAATAGACATTTATCCATATGGCGAAGTGACTTGTAGGTTTCTTTCTCAATTTATCAGTGCTGGCATTAACCAAACTCAGCACAAAATTTATGTTGACATTAAAGCAAAAGTGAATGTTGTTTTGCCTTTTAAAACATTAACCATTCCAATGGAGAATGAGGTTCTTGTTTGTGAAAGTGTTATTATTGGAGAAATTCCTGAAACATATTTAAAGGCAAACACACTTTCAGACATGGTGAATTTGATTCCATAATTTGTTGTTTTTTTTGTGGTTTAATATCATTAAATTTTACATTGTCTTGACTTTTATGCTAAATTTTACTATCCTTAAACAGGAAGGAAAATATGGAAAGAATTTTTTATTTAGATAATGCGGCAACAACAAAAATGTTTGACGATGTAAAAGAAAAATCAAGCAAGTTTTTGAATGTTGATTTTTACAATCCATCTGCGGTTTATAAACAATCGGTTGATGTGAAAAGAGAAGTTGAAAATTCAAGAAACAAACTTTTAGATTTTCTCGGCGGGCTTTCAGATGATAAACTTATTTTCACGGGAAGTGCAACCGAGGCAAATAATATGGTGATTTTTTCGCAAAGAAATTTTGCGGGCAAAAAATATTTGTTTGGAGCAGGTGAGCACCCATCAGTTAAAGAGTGTGCAAAAGAACTTGAAAAACATGGATATAATGTTTTGTTTGTTCCACTTGACAAATCTGGAAGAATTGATGAAGAAAAGTATAAACAAATGCTTGACTCAAACGTCGTGTTTGTTTCTGTTCAGCATGTTTCAAATGAAACAGGTGCTGTGAACAACATTAAGCGTCTTGTTTCACTTGCGAAAAAAGCAAACCCAAATGTGAAGTTTCATAGTGATGGGGTTCAGGCTTTCATGAAATTTCCAATTGATGTTCAAGACCTTGGTGTTGATTATTATACAATTTCCGCACACAAAATTGGTGGGGCAAAGGGTGTTGGTGCTCTTTATGTTAAAAAAGGCTCTAAAATTTCACCAGTTGTGTTTGGTGGTGGACAAGAAGATGGACTTAGAAGTGGAACTGAAAATGTTTTTGGAATTGTAAGTTTCGCTTTAGCGGCTGAAAAAATGAATGCAGACATGAAACAAAATTTCGAAAAAGTTTCAAAAATGAGAGAAGAACTTCTTTCAGAGCTTTCAAAAGTTGGTGTAAACTATGTTGTTCATGGTGAAAGTGGAGTTCCTCATACAATGAATATCATGCTTGAAAAATCAATTCGTGGGGAAACACTGGTCCATGCTTTAGAGCGTCGCGGAGTTTTGCTTTCAACGGGCTCGGCATGTTCGGCAACAAAACATCTTAACAGCACACTTGAAGCAATGGGGGTTCCAAATTCTGAGATATTGGCAAGTGAACGAATTTCAATTGGTGCTTATATGGATTTTGATGCAAAGTTGATTGCGAAAATAATTAAAGAAGAAATTGATAAACTTAAAGGATAAACAAATGGAAAAACTTATTTTAATTCGATATGGCGAGATTTTTTTGAAAGGTAAAAACCGATGCTTTTTCGAAAACTTGCTTAAAGACAACATTAAAAATGCGATTTCTGACTTTGGTGCAGAAGTTTATAAGATTCCTGGAAGAATGGTTGTTTCAGGATATAAAGAAACAGATGAAAAGAAAATTATGACTCTTCTTTTGAATCAAGCTGGAATTTATTCGATTTCTCCAGCAGTCATGATTGAAACTGAAAATGAAAAAATCATTAAACAAGCAATCGAACTTGTAAGCGATGAAGAAGGAACTTTCAAGGTTGTAACAAACCGTGCAGACAAAAGCTTTTCACCAAACTCAATGGAGTTCAGTCGAATTGTTGGTGGAAGAATTTTGCAGAAAAATCATAACCTTACTGTTGATGTAAATAATCCTGAACTTTTAGTTTCAATTGATATTCGTGAAAACGGAAAAACAATGATCTTTACAAAAACATTAATGGGAATTGGAGGAATGCCAGTTGCTTCTGCAGGGAAAGGACTACTTTTGCTTTCTGGTGGAATTGACAGTCCAGTTGCGGGATATATGATGGCGAAACGTGGAACAAAACTATTTGCTCTTCATTTTCATAGCTTTCCATATACAAGCGAACTCGCAAGGCTTAAGGTTGAAGAGCTTGCTTCAAAAATTGCAAGATATAATGCTGGTGACCTTGAAATTTATATGTGTTCGATGACTCATATGCAAGAAGCAATAAATAAATTTGCAAACGAAGCTTATAACATTACACTTCTTCGCCGGGCAATGTTTAGAATTGCTGAAAGGCTTTGCAAAGAAAAAGGTTTTCAGATGATAATTACAGGAGAAAGTCTTGGACAAGTTGCAAGTCAAACAATTGAAAGCATGAGTGTTGTTGGTTCGGTTGTTCGTGACATTCAGATCATGCGACCACTTGTTGCTTTTGATAAACAAGACACAATTGACATTGCTAGAAAAATTAATACTTTTGACATCTCAATCAAACCATATGAAGATTGTTGCACAGTGTTTGTTCCAGACAACCCAGTGACACGTCCAAAGAAGACAAATGTTGAAAGGGAAGAAGCAAAATTTGATGTTGATAAAATTGTTGATGAGGCATATCAAACAATTGAAAAAGTTGTTATCAGAGCAAGATAGAAAGATAAGAAAAAAACAAAAAAGACCGCAATTTGCGGTCTTTTTATACGATTTTTCACTTTTATTTGAAGATTTTTGCGTTTTTTATTGCGGTTAGCTTTGCTTGTTTATTTTTGTTTTGTTTAATGAGATATTCATATCTTTCTGCAACAATTTCAGAAACTTGCTTCCATGTGATAAACAAATCGCGGTTGGCATTTTCGCCAATTTCTTTAAGCAGTTTTTCGTTTTCCGTAAGGCTTACAATTTTGTCTGCAAAAGCATCAACATCGTTTTTGGCGGTAAAGCCGTTCACATTGTTTGTTATGGTTGTTGCAGTTACAGTGTTTTCTATAAACAAAGTTGGGGTGTTAAAAGTTGCAGCTTCAATTTGAACCAAAGAAGATGTGTCGTATAAAGAAGGAAAAACAAACAAGTCAGAAAGAGCAAAGATGGTTGCAAGCTCTGTTCGGTCTGAAATTTTGCCAGTGAAAATTGTGTGGCTTGAAAGGTCGTTTTTCTTGATGAGAGATTTAAGCTCTCTTTCATCTGGGCCATTTCCAACAAATAACATTTTAAAGTTTGGATTTTTTTCTTTAACTTTTGCAAGCACATTTGCAATAAAGAAAATATTTTTTTGTTCAACAAGTCTGCCAACAAACAAAAGCACTTTATCTGATGGGGAAATGTTATATTTTTCTCTTGCAACGCTGGCAAGCTCTGGAATGTTATTACATTTTTCATAGTCGGTTGCGTTTGGAACAAAATAAACTTTGCCGTGATAACCATAAGAAATAAGTTCTTTTTTGGTGTTTTCGTGCATTGTCCAAGTTTCGGTGGCTTTGTTAAACACCTTCATAATTTGTTTTAAAAGATACTTTGTTATTGTTTCGCTTGAAGTGTATTTTATAAAGTCCATTTTATAAAGGCTATGCATTGTCATTACAAGTGGAACTTTTTTCTTTTTTGCTACCTTTGCTGCATAAGCACCCATATTAAATGGACTATGAGAATGAACAAGGTCAATTTTTAATCTCTTTATTGCTTTGTCAAGGAACCCATCAATTTCTGGAAAGGCAAGGTCATAGTTAACGAAGTTGAAATATATGCTTGAAACTCCAATCACAAGATAGTCTTTTTTGATTACAATGTTTTTGTGTTTTGGAACAATAACCACAATATTATATTTATCTTTTAAAAGCGAAGCATAGTTGTCAAGAACTTTGATAACCCCATCAATGATAGGATAAAATGTATCACAAAAATATGCAATTGTAAGTTTGCCATTGTTGTTGAATTCGTCAATTTTATTTAAAATATATTCACGATATTTTCGGTCTTGCAAGTTTTCTTTATCTTTTTTAAGGGTGGAAATATCAATAAGATTTTTGTTGCTCTTTTCTTGTGATTTCTTTGTTTTTTTAGGTTTTTCAGAAACTGATTTTTCTGTCATTTGTTTTTCTCCTGTTTTGTTATGATAGCATAAATAAAATCATTTTTGCAATCAATTTAAATTTATAATTGAAAAATGACAAGATTTTCACTGTTTTTGCAAATATGAATATTTTTTCATATTCCGTGTGAAAATGGTTGACAATATGAAAATTTGTTCATATACTATTATTGTTTATGGAAAAGTAAACAGAAAAGTATTTATCGTCTTGAAATTGCAAACAAACATTAAAAAGGTTAAAAAAAACTTAACAATACATTGCTTTTTATGTGAAAGTGTTAAAGATTTGTTTGCTTCATAACATATGACAAAAATCTAGAAATTAATTTGAATAAGGAAGGAAATATGAAGAAAAATTCATGCGATAGAGAGTGCACAAAGTGCAGTGAGCCATGCTTGTCGCCGAGTTATCCAAAAGAAAATCAAATTGAAGAAATAAGCAAACTATTTAAAGTTTTAGGGGAGAAGAACAGACTTCACATTGTATATGCGCTTTCATCTGGTTCGCTTTGTGTTCATGAAATTGAAAAACTTTTGCAAGTTTCACAATCGCTTGTAAGTCATCAACTTAAAATTTTAAGAGATGCAAAAATCGTTAAAACTTCAAGACGTGGAAATGAAATTATTTATAGTCTTGATGATAAACACATTGAACTTTTGCTTGAAATTGCAAAATCGCATATTCTGGAAGAAAAGAGCAAATAAAGAAGGGAATCATGAAAAAACAAATCAAATTGTCTCGCATTCATTGTGCGGGTTGTGCGGAAGCACTTGAACAAAAAATAAATGAAATTGAAGAAGTTGAAAGTGCGTCAATTGATTTTTCAACAAAAACAATTATCTATGAAGCTGGGCATCGTCATGGGCAAGAAAAAGAAATTCGTGACAAGATTATTGATGTTGTAAAAAAGTTTGATCACACAATTCAAATTGTTGAAGAAGAAGATGACGAAAAGCAGGCGAAAAAAGAAAAGATTCGCAAGATTGTTGACATATCGAAAATTTTTGTTTGCATTGCACTTGCTGTTGTTGGTTTTGTTTTGCCTGAAAAAATAATGTGGCTTAAAATTACACTTTATGTTCTTGCATATTTGTGTGTTGGCTATGAAGTTTTAATCTCTGCATTTTTAAACCTTTTCAAAGGGAAATTGCTTGATGAAAATTTCTTGATGACAGTTGCAACAATTGGTGCATTTGCTGTGCAAGAATATGTCGATGCAATCGCTGTTATGCTTTTTTATAGCATTGGTGAATTTTTGGAAGGTGTTGCAGTTGAAAAAAGCAAAAAACGAATTAAAAGTTTGCTTTTGGTTAAAGCTGAAACAGCAAATGTTGTTACAAGTGAAGGTGAACAAACTGTTGAAGTTTCACTCGTGAAAGAAGGAGCAACAATTCGAATTAAGGCGGGCGAAAAAGTTCCACTTGACTGTGTTGTTTTGGAAGGTTCATCTTATCTTAACACTTCGGCAGTTACTGGTGAAAGCAAAGAGCTTTTTGTTGAAAGTGGTGCAGAAATTTTGTCGGGGTCAATTAATGGTGAAGGTGTGCTTCTTTGCCGTGTTATAAGAACAGAAGAAGACAGCACTGTTACTAAAATTATCAAACTTGTTGAAAAAGCAAACAAAAACAAGGCGAAAACTGAAAGATTCATCACAAAGTTTGCAAAAATCTATACACCAATTGTTGTTGTCCTTGCGGTTATGCTTGCTGCAATTCCACCAATTTTTGGACAACCTTTTAATGTTTGGCTTTACAGAGCTTTAACATTTTTGGTTGTGTCATGTCCTTGTGCTTTGATTTTGTCAATTCCTCTTGGGTATTTTGCGGGGCTTGGCTCATCGGCAAGAAAAGGGGTTTTAATCAAAGGTGCAACACACCTTGAAACTCTTGCAAAGGCAGACACGGTTATTTTTGATAAAACTGGAACACTCACTTATGGTGACTTTGAAGTTTCAGAAATTTATGCAACAAAAGATTCAACAAACGAAGAAGTTTTAGAGCTTATCGCATATGCGGAAAGCTTTTCGAACCATAGAATTGCAAAATCAATTGTTAAAGCCTATCAAAAAGACATTAACACTGCATGGGTTGAAGAATATAAAGAGATCGCAGGAAAAGGCGTGGAATGCACATTATTTAACGAAGAATGCGTTGTTGGAAATGCTTCACTTTTGAAAGAAAATGGAATTGTTTTTGAAGAAGCAGACAAACCAGGAACTGTGATTTATATCGCAAAAAGCGGAACATATCTTGGATATGTTTTGATTGTTGATAAAGAGAAAGAAGACAGCGCTCTTGCAATAAAAATGCTTAAAGAAAATGGAATTAAAACTGTTTGCATGTTCACAGGAGACAACGAAAAAGTTGCTTCGGCTGTTTCAAAAGATTTGGGAATAGACAAAACTTTTGCAGGGCTTTTGCCAGAGCAAAAAGTTGAAAAAATTTCTGCAATTGAAAATGCAAAAACCGTTGTGTTTGTTGGTGACGGAATTAATGATGCACCGGCACTTGCAACCGCTTCTGTTGGTGTTTCAATGGGTGGTGTTGGAAGTGATGCTGCGATTGAAACTGCCGATGTTGTTTTAATGACAGACAATCCAACACAGCTTGTTGATGCTGTTAAAATTGCTAAAAAAACAAGAAAAATCACAATGGAAAACATTGTTTTTATAATGGCGATAAAGGTTGCGGTTTTGGCACTTTCAGCATTTGGATTTGCATCAATGTGGCTTGCAATTTTTGCCGATGTTGGTGTGTGCTTGCTTGCAGTTTTAAACTCTCTCAGGGTTTTGATTTTGCCAAAAGATAAAACAATAAAAAATGAAAAGAAGGCAAAAAAACAAAAATCTAAAAACAGAAATTAATAAAAAAATGAAAAAGGGCAAGTTTGCTCTTTTTCTTTGTTTTTATAAAATGCTTGATTATTTTATATAATTTTGCTAAAATGTTTCGCATAAAAAGGGGAAGAACCATGTCATATAACATTAAAAACGAACTTACGAAATATCTTGAAGCCGCATTTGAAAAACTTGGGTTTGACAAAGCTGATGTGATGGTTTCATATTCAAACAAGCCAGACGTTGCAGACTATCAGTGTAACAGCGCTTTCACACTTGCAAAAAAACTTGGGAAAAATCCGGTTTTGGTTGCAAATGAAATTGCAGGCGAACTTGGAAACATGAATGGTGAATTTGAAGCTTTGGTTTGTCCACCAGCGTTCATTAACTTTAAAATGACAAACGAGCTTATGTCTAAAATTGCAACAATCGCACTTGAAAATCCTGAAGAGTTGATTTTGAAACCAGAAAAGAAGCAAACAGTTGTGTTTGACTATGGTGGTGCAAACGTTGCAAAGGAACTGCACATTGGACATCTTCGTTCTCCAATTATTGGTGAATCACTTTGCAGACTTAATCGTTTGATGGGCAATAATGTTATTTCAGACACACACCTTGGTGACTGGGGGCTTCAAATGGGGCTTACCGTTGCTCAGCTTGAAGATGATGGATATCTTGAAGGATATTTTAACAGGGGTGAAAACAAAAAAATCACTCTTGACACATTGAACGAAGAATATCCAAAAGCATCACTTCGCAAGAAAGAAGATGAATCTTTCAAACAAAAAGCAGAGAAATATACTTTGAGCATTCAAAGAAAGCAAGAACCATATTTCACAATTTATCAAGACATTCGTGCTCTTTCAGTTGAAAAAATAAAGGCAAATTATCTTACTCTTGGTTGTAAGTTTGATTTGTGGTATGGAGAAAGCACTGCATATCCATATATCGACCGAACAGTTCAAATTTTTAAAGACAAAGGTCTTGCAAGAATAAGCGAAGGTGCTTTGGTTGTTGATGTTGCTCTTCCTGGTGAAAACATTCCAATTGAGAAAAAAAGTGAAGACGAAATTCAACGTTATAAAAACCCAATGCCACCAGTAATTATCAAAAAGCACAACGATGCCGATGTTTATGCAACAACAGATATTGCAACAATTTTAATGAGAAACGAACAATTTCACCCAGACAAGATTATTTATGTTGTAGATGCAAGACAAGCACAACACTTCACTCAGGTTTTCCGTGCTTGCAAACTTTCAGGAATTTCTCCTGAAAATCAAGAACTTGTTCACGTTGGTTTTGGAACTATTAATGGAAAAGATGGCAAACCTTTCAAAACAAGAGAAGGAACAACAATCAAACTTGAAGATATCATTAACCTTATCACTGGAAAGGCAAAAGAACGTCTTATAGAAAATGGAATGGGCGAAAATCAAGAGCTTGCGCTTCAAATTGGAGTTGGTGCAATGAAATATGGCGACCTTTCAAACATCGTTTCAAAAGACTATGTTTTTGACCTTGATAAATTCAGCTCTTTTGAAGGAAAAACTGGGCCATATATTCAATATACTGGTGCAAGAATAAATTCGCTTTTAGAAAAAGCAAATGAAGACGGCGGAAAAATTTCTGTTTCACTTCCAGAAGAAAGAAACATTGTCATAAACATGATCAAAATGTTTGACAGTTTTTATGCTTGCTATCAAGACAATAGCATGAATGCTTTGGCTCTTTCAGTTTACAATTTGGCAAGTTCATATGCACAATTTTATAACAATATCAGAGTTTTGA
>USJH01000034.1 GCA_900554955.1 uncultured Clostridia bacterium
AACTCGTGCGGAAAGAGCTGCACAGAATATGCCTCTTCAAGGTTCTGCTGCAGATATTATTAAACTTGCTATGATCAAAGTTTATAATTCGCTGAAAGATGGTGGCTTCAAGGCAAAACTTATCATGCAGGTTCATGATGAGCTTATTGTTGATTGTCCAAAAACTGAGCAAGAAGAAGTTGTTAAAATTGTAAAAGAAGCAATGAATACTGCTTATGAACTTAAGGTTCCACTTGTTTGTGATGTTACTACAAGTTATCGTTGGTCTGATGGACATTAACTTTTAAAAAAATAAAGGCATGGAATTTAAACCATGCCTTTTTTTGTTGTATTATTTCTTTTAAAAAATGTGTTGAATTTTTATTCTGATTATTAATTATTTGAAAAAAAGTGCAAAATGTTGTAAAAATAATGAAAATATGCATATAAAAGCAACATTTAACACGAAAAATTAAATCTCTGGTTCTCCTTCATTGAATACCTTTATTCCGTTTAAACACTTGTTATAAAGCTCATTAACTGGATCAAGAATTGCTCTATCAAGCTTTGGATATGATGAGATTGATTGTGACAGTTTCTCAATATTTGAATATTTTTCGCTGTGAATCGGCATATAAGTTTCGCTGTGGAAAAGTCTGTCTTTATATATTTCATTCGTTGGATTTATGTGCATTACAACATTATGAAAGTTCATTAGGTCGTTTACTGTTGCATTGAATTTAAAAGGTGAGAAATCTTCTGACTTTAATGCATTATATGTGTTTACAAAAAAGTTTTTTTGTCTTCCATTTTGTGCTGTGAAAATTATATCTTCAAATGCAAGGCTGATTGGGAATTGCTTTTTGCTTGTTGAGACTGAGAGTGGGCGACTTAATCCATATGCAATTGAGATTTGCTGAAGCTTGTTTTTCTTCATTATTGTTGCATATCTGGTTCCATCGCCAAGTTTGACATATCCCATTGTGGTGTATAGATATTGGTTTACATCGCAAAAGTTTTTTGCAATATATTTTTCTGCTTTTTCTTTTGGCATTGTTGATAATATTTCATCAAGTGATTTGTGTGCTTTAGACATGTCTTCATAGTTATGAATTGCATCAAGTGTGATTTCTTTTTTGCCTGCATTTTTGATGTAATTTTCTGCACTTTGAAGAAGAATTGTTCCAAGACCTTTACGCATGAAAGCGGGGTGGATTCCTACTATATTAATTTCTCCAATCCTATCATAATTGTATGTATCAAATGAAATTCTTCCAACATGAAATGGTGCGATTTGTTTTGTTTTATTGTCAATTCCGATTGTGAAGGCGTCGATATCATCTTTTTCAAAACTTAAAACAACAACATGGCCGTCCTTATCTCTTGAAATGTCATAAGGAAAAATTCCAAAAACTGTTTTGAAATATTCGCTTATCAACAAATTTTGTGTGATGATTGCAATTTTTTCTTGCTCGGTTCTATTTGTTTCTTCAATATAGGATTGTGACATTTATTTTTCTCCTGAACACATTATATCACTTTAATTAAAAAATTCAAGATGTTGCTTAAATTGATTGTAAATTGCATAAACTATAAATATGAAAAAACTTAAAAACGTTAATGTTTTATCCATTCTTTGTGCTGTTGTTTTTGTATTGTTTTTGTCGGTGTGTTCGTTTAATATTTTATTTCCGCTTAAATATAAAAACATTATAAAAACATATGCGAAAGAAAATGATATTTCTCCAAGTTTTATTGCTTCTATCATTAAAACAGAAAGCAATTTTAATCCGGCGGCTGAATCTAAAAAGGGTGCAATAGGACTTATGCAAATTATGCCGTCAACAGGGAAGTGGATATATGAAAATTATTATGGTGAAGAATTCGATGAAAAAATGCTTTATGATGCGGAAATCAACATTAAAATTGGCGTAAAATATCTTTCGTATTTATTTGAAAAATATGACGATAAAGTTACTGTTTTGGCATGTTATAATGCGGGTGAAGGTGTCGTTAAAGGTTGGATTGCTGGTGGCGAAAGACTTGAAAAAACGCAAATTTTGTTCGCAGAGACTGAAAAATATGTGCAAAATGTTGAAAATGCTGAGAAAATATATAAATTAAGAATCCGTTGATTATCATTTATTATTCTTAAATTTTTAGCAATATTGACGAATTGTTTATCGCAAAAAAAATGTTTCACTTTATAATGATTCTTTTTAATTTTTGTTATGATAATTTTTAATAAAAACGACTTTAATTTGCTTGCATGTTTTATAGTTTTTTTATATAATTGATTTAGGAGTGAGTTATGAAAGATATTTATCAAATTGAAGTTAATGAAGAAACTTTTCAAAGAATTATGGAAGGCAAATGTTTGTTTGTTGTTGTTCTTGATGACAAGGAACATAAGGCTTATAAGGTTGGAAATGTTCTTTCAATTTTTGCTGGAGAAAACCAAGTTAAAGTTTCGATTAGTGACATGTTGTTTTTCGAGTCGGTTAAAGACCTTGTGGCAATGGTTGGAAAGGAAAAAATTGGCTTTGCGAAAAATCTTACTATTGACAGAATTGAAGACGAGATTGCAAAAACTCTAAAACCTGAAAATATTGAAAAATTCGGGCTTATGGCTGTTGGATTTCAAAAAATAGAAAACTCTTAAGAGTTTTTTTATTTTTGTAGATTTTTCATAAGTTTGCGTGGTTTTCTACATAATAATGATAATTATTTTTGTAAAAGCACTAATTTTGTTTGACTTAAAAATGAAAAATCTCTAAACTATTTATAGATTAATTTAAGGAGCATTCACATGAGTAAACTTAAGAGTAAAAATTTTGCTAAACTTTTTGCTGTAATGATTTTTGTGCTTGCAAGTTTTGTATTGTCATTTTCTTTTGCATTGACTTTTTCTTCAGTTGCAAAAGCTGATGATGCTAATTATTACGTTATCAATTTGACAGCGCAAAATGGTCAAGCAACCCTTTCATATGAAGGGAATAATTATCCAGAGCTTGAAAACATTTTTGTTAAGGAAAGTGATGGAAAATATAAAATTTTAAAATCGGTTGTTGATGACACTAATAATATTTGCAAAGTGAAGGTTTCTGCTGTTGCAAACAAAAATTATGAAGTTAAAAACATTGTTGTCAATGAAGTTGCTTTAGCCGAAGGAAGTGACAATTCATTTGTAATTTCTCCTGAAACAACTGAAACAAATGTTGTTGTAAATTTTGTTGCCAAGAAATTTCATGTTAAAGTTACAACTTTATTTTCAAACGATGGTGAAAACTATGTTTCAGATGACACTCTTTTGACAAATAATATGGGAGTTTCTCTTGATGCATTGACTGTTGATGCTTATGCGTCTATTTTTGATGAAACAAATAATGTTGTTGCAAATGATAGAGAATCTGACCACCTTGAATTTGTTGGATATTTCATTAAGAATGTTAATGGGGTTAAAGTTAATGTTTCATCTTTAAGAAATATCTCAAATTTAGTTTTTGACGATGATTTTATTAATACTTATCTTGGAGATAATGACACCCTTGAAATTGTTGCTGAATATCAATATAAAAGAGCAATCAGTGTTGCTGTTGATTCTTCATGTGCCGCAAATGGTTCGTTTGATGTGATTTTAAGAGATCGTGACAACAATGTTATTGATTTCACATCAGGTGAATATTATTCAGTTGGAACAAAAATTTCTGTTGTTCCTATTGCAAAGAAATATTATAAGTTTGCCCGATTTGAACTTAATGGTGAAAAGAAATATGATGCAAATGTTTCTTTAACGGTTGAAAATCAAAATATTGATCTTGTTCTTTTCTTTGATAAAGCTTCATATGAACTTAGTTTTAACATTGTAAACTCAATTTATGAACGTCTTGGAAACGAAGAAATTTTAACCGAGATTACTCATGTTTCAGGTTATTATGATACACCAGTTGCTGAAAAAGTTGTAATTGGTGATACAATCAATTCAATTAGATTTAAAAATATATTCAATTATCAAAATTATAGATTTTTGTCATGGCAACTTATTTCTAATACTGGCGAGAGTGTTTCTGTTAGCAGTGATGGAAATGTGAACATTGTCGAAAACCTTCAAATCACAAATGATTTTGTTGATAAATATGTTAAAGATGGAAAAATTCAATTTTATGGAGTTTTCATTCAAAATTGTCAATTATCAATTGTTATGCACAAAGCATATGACACTGAAGAAACTTTTGAAATTTATGATGATGGGGTGAAAGTTACTGATCTTTCAAAATCATTTGATTATGGCACGGTATTAACGATTACTGTTCCACACATTGACCATATGACATTTGATCATTTTGAAGGACTTATTGTTAATGATCAATATACTCCTGGTCAAACCACAGCATATATTATTATGAATGGAAATCGCAGCATTTCTGCAGTTTATGAATATGTGAAAACTGAAGTTACAATTTCAGAGGACTCATCTGCTGAAAATGCAAGACTTTCTCTTAATCTTGACAAAATTAAAATTGGTGACACTCTTATTATTAATGCAAAACTTTTGAATGGTTATAAACTCAAGAAATTTACAATCAATAATAGCAGTGCAAAGAATTTTGTTAAAACTCTTAACAGCCTTGGTGAAGCAACCGTTGCAAACTATGGCGATAATGGAATTGTTACAATTTTTGTTAACAAAGATGTTTATGATTATTTTACTGTGAACCATGAACTTAAAATTGATGTTGATTCTAAGATTAATGGGACATATGTTGCTTTGTTTGTGATTTATATTTTACTTGCAATTGGTCTTGGTGCTGTTATTGTTGTTCTTTCAATTAAAACAAACAATTATAATGATGAAATCAAGAAACTTCAAAGAAAGAAACAAGAAGAAATCTTGAAGAAGGAAGAAGAGCAAAGAAAAGAAGAAGAAAAGGAAAAGGCAAGACAAGCAGCTTTGAAAGCTGAAGCAGAAGCCAAGGAAAATCCTGTTTCAGAAAAGCCAAAGAAAACTCAAACGAAAAAGACAACAACAAAGTCTTCAGCGGAAAAAGCAAAGACTGGTGAAACAAAGTCGGCAACAGTAAAGAAAAAGGCGGCAAAGCCTAAAACAACTTCTAAAAAGGCAGATGTAGTTTCTATAACAGATAAGAAAGAAACAAAAACTGCTGAAAAGAAAACCACGACGAAAAAGACAACAAAGAAAGCAGAAACAAAAGATACACAAGGGGGTAAAGCATAATGAAAAAAATAAAGAATAACAAAACAAAATTTTCAGTTTTGCTTTCTCTCGTTTTTGCTTTTGCACTTGTTTTTACTCTTGCTTTCAGTCTTCCTTTTGCAAAAAATAGTTCATTTGCAGAAGGTGAAACTGTTCATGAAAAAATCGAAATTAATTTTGTTAATAAATCAGACTTAGTTTTCAGTGGTGAAAATGAATTTTCAGACGAAATTTATTATAATAAAACTGAAAATCGTCTTGAAGACAAAAATGGTCAAGAAATTGACTTGAATGTTAAAACCAATGATGCATTGTTTACAGCTTGGTTTGTGTATAATGTAAACAGTGAGAATGATTTTGAGCAACTTGGAAGTGACTATGGTGCATCTTTCAAATTGCTTAAACTTGTTCAAAAAATATATGCAAGTGAAAACAATGAAAACTATGTTGTTGATGGAAAGATTTCTTTGCTTTCAGTTCGTGAAAACAACACTGTTTTAACGATTGATCAATCAGTGAATGATTTTGGTAAACTTTATGTTTCAGGTGTTTTGGTTGAAAATAAAATTACACTTGACTTTGGAACAGAATATTCATTTGAAATTGTTCCAAAAAATAATTATGCTTTGACAGTTGCAAAAATTTATGGTGGGGCAGACTTTGGAACCCCAGGAAGTGAACCTAAATTTACATCAGCAAATAAAACTTTCACTTTCACAACAACAACTCTTTCAAACTATACAATTGCTGCAGAATATGAAAAAATCAATTATGTTGTAAATTTCCTTGCAGTTGACAGAAGCATGGTTGCATATGCAGACATGACTGTTTCGTCATATTTGGACATTGTTGCAACAACTGGAAAAGTTGATGAAACATTAAAAAACAAAGTAACAATTTCTTCTGATAATAATTTCAGATTTTTTGCTTGCAAAATCATGAATAATCAAACAAATAGTTATGAAGAATTTGATTTGCGTTCTGTTCAAGAAAATGGTCAAGTTCTTGGCGCTGATTTTTATGATAAATATGCATCTAATGGCAAAGTTGATGTTTATGTTGTTTTTGATAAACTTTATCAAATTAAAGTTTCAGCAACAGGAGAAGGCGAGTTTGCTGCATATGTAAATCAAATTCCTGTAAGCTCTGAAAAAATTGTTGATGGGGTTCTTACAACCTATGTTTCAGCATTTGAGAAAGTTGAAATTTATGCACTTCCTGGAAAAGGTTCTATTATTGCAAATGTTGAAAACGTTTCAAGTTCAGAACTTGAAAACGGAAAAATCACTCTTCAAGACATTTCTGAAAATCGTGAAATTAAGATTAATTTTGATGAGCAATTTTATGTTTTGAAAGTATATGCTTTTGACAATAAAGACGAAAGATTAAGCCAATATGACATGAATTCTATCATCTATGTTAATGGTGTTAAAACAAACAAGATCCGCATTGGTGACAAAATTACAAGAATTGAAACCATAGTTGGATCACTTAATGCAGATTATAAAATTCAAGAATATCAAATTTTCAATAAAATAGCGAACCGATTTGTGCCATATAACGAAGGACTTAAATTTGATGAAACCTATGTTACTGAAGGAACAGAAAATGTTCTTTATGTTAAGGCAATTTATACAAGACAATATAGAGCAAGTGTTTATATTGATGAACTTTCTAAAGGCTCTGGATATTTCACTGTTGAAATTTTGAATAGTGCTTGGGTTTTGCAAAATAGATATGACAAGAAAACAGAATTTAACATGACTCTTTCTGCAGGAACAAAAGTTCGTGTTACTGCATATAGCTATCGTGGATATGCTTTCAATAAGTTTACACTTGAAAATGAAAACCCTGCTGATAAAGAAATCATTACAAAATCAATTGAGAACGAAGATGTTTCTCTTGGTCTTGTTTATGAAAAATCAGATGTAAATGTTAAAATTGAATCAACTTCTGAACATGCAAAAACTCAAAACCTTTCATCAAACAAGGTTCAAATTGGTGATAAAATTACAATTGCTTATAAGCTTGATTTCTCATATGAACTTAAAAATGTGTATATTAACAAAGTTCGTGCTGACAAGCTTGACAACGTTCATAATGATGGAAACTCAATTGTAATTGATGTTACAAAAGAATTTTTAAGCTCTCTTGACAAAAACGGAAATATTAATGTTGAGATTAAGACTGTTCGTGATGGAAGCTATATTTCATTTGTAATTGTAATTCCGATTATTCTTGTTCTTATTGCTGGTGCCGCAGCCGTTTCTGTTGTATATTTCATTAAAGCAAAAAAGAAACGTGACGAGATTGATACAACAGAAATTGAAAACAAATAATATTATTAATCTATTTTAAAGGCAAACAAAACGTTTGCCTTTTTATTTGCAAAAATTAGTTTTTGTTTAGTCTTTTTTTTATAATATTTCATATAGAATGCTTTTCTTTGATTCTATTATTTAAAAAGTGGTTTACCATAAAGTCAATATTGACAAATGTCATATTTGTGATATACTTTTCGTATAGGAGAGCAGGTTATGGTTGATAAAGAAGCGGTTAAATCATTTTTCTTTGAAGGGGACAAAACTCCTGTTGGCACAATGCATTATAGTTTTTTGGAGCCAGATGATATTTCAAATTATTCACAATTTGAGCTTGAAGCAATTTATGAGTCGATTGAAAAACTTCATATTATCACAACAATGTTAGAGTTTGAATATGGTTTTAAACTTGAGGAAGAACCAAAAAAGAACCTTAAAAAATATAATCAATATAGAAATTGCATGTTTGAAATGGACAAACTTGAAGCGTATCTTGACTATATTGAGCTTGACACTGAAGAAAAATTGATGATTAAGTTTCTTGCTGATAAAAATCAATTTACACTTCTTGATGCAAGAAAGGGTGTTAAAAACTTTTATGAAAGAGCTGTTGGAATTTTTCCTGGAGAAACTCTTGCATTTTTCTTTCATGATGATATAGATTTTTGTGAAGAATATGAAATTGCAACACACCCAGGCTTTACGAATGCATCGTTTAGTGGAAAGAAATTGTTCTTGTCAACACAAATGCTTGCAGCAATTCTTGCGATGGCAGAAAAGAAGAGTCTTCCACTTGGAAAACAAAAGCTTCTTGATGCTTTCTTTAATACATTTAGCGATCAAATGCCAACAATGGACGAAATTAAATCTAACAGAAAAAATTATTATTTAATTTTGGCTGAAAGTTGTTGGGAAATCATGTCAAACGCATCAAATCTTGGACTTTCAAAAGGACAAAAAGAAAAACTTAGAAAAATTAACCTTAATTCTCTTAAAGCAATAATGCTTGAGCATATTAACAATCGTCCTGGACAATTTTACATTTTGCCACCAGCAATGAAAGATATTGTTTGGAATGGTGACGAAAATAATATTATTTATCAAGTTTATAATGAACCATATGTTTCATATTTAAAACTTTCAAAACCATTAAGAAAACAATTTGCTGAAGATCTTATTGATGTTCTAAGTCTTGCGAAATCTAAAGGTTATCTATCAAGTGAAGATGTTGTCGAAAATCTTTTAGCTCATAATGAAATTTATCGTTATATTGATTCTGAATTTAGCAACCATGTTTCAAAAACCTTGATTGACAATATGAAGAGTATGAATACAGATGCTTTTATTCTTCAAGATAATAGAACTGAAGATACAATTGATCTTGGACTTTCTCTTTTAAACTTTATTGATACAGTTAAAGATAAAAAGCCTATTTTGAATTGTTTGTCTGAAGAAAGCATTGCATATCTTGAAAAATATGCAAAAAATAATCAAACAACAAAAAAACTCGGAAAAGTTGAAATTGTTGAAAAAGCAGAATAATTAAAAGTCCACCCAATATGGTGGACTTTTTTGTTCGTTATTATTAGAATATTTTTGTG
>USJH01000035.1 GCA_900554955.1 uncultured Clostridia bacterium
TTACGTTCCTCTTCAATTTCATAACTGATTTTTTCAGCAAGTTCGTTTGCCTGAGCTTGAAGTGGACGAATATATTCGGCATATTTATCCGCAATGGCTTGAAGCTTTCTTTGACATTTTGGGCTATATTCATCATAACCATTTTTTTCAAAAGCTTTTGCCACTTCTTTTGAATATGCTTCATAAAGTGCATCAAGTTGTTCTAAAATTTCTTCATGCTGCTGCTTATCTGTCATATTGCCCCCTTATGCAGGAAAACTTTTATTTACAATTTCCAAAATTTCACAAAGACGTTTATCGATTTCTTTTTCTTTGCCTTCCCCAGCTTTAATTGCAGTTATAAATGCTCTGATATATTTAATATCTCCATTTTTAACACAACAAATCGCTGCACCAATAATTTCTTGAAGTTCACCCTTTGTAAGGCTTCCCTTTTTAATTTTCTTTAAACCTTGGATATAATCTTTAAGGTCTTTAAGCAAAAAAGCAAGACGTGATAAAACATCTTTATCAACAATAACAACTTTTTCACTTACAGGAGCTTCACGAATTACTTCTGCTTTTGTCATTACTTTTGAAACTAAAGTATTTTTGAAACGAACAATAATGCTTTGGCAAAACTCTGAATATGGACCTGCTGGATCTTCTGTTTTAGAATAATATCTTGAAAGAAGATCTGATGCAGAAAGTTTTTTATCATCAAGAAAATTTAAAAGCGAAAATGTAAATGCAATAAATTTGTGTGGTTCTTCCGGAGCATAAAGATAGCCAACTTTTGAAGTTGCCATTCTAAACTCTTTTTCAAAGTTGAAGTTTATCATGCATTCTTTAATTGCATCAAAAACAAGATCAACACTTGCAATTGATTTCAAAACATCACTTATTCTTTTATCTATCATTATAAATTTTGATGCAGTCATCTTGTCACAAGCATCAACAAATGGTTTAATTTGATTTAAAATTTGTTCTTCAGTCATAATTTCACCCTTTTCTCTATTTTATTTTATCATAGTTTAAATGGTTTTCAAAATATTTTTACACACTTTGCTTAATAATTCAGCAAAATCATACAAAAAATGTCAGAAACTATTTCTTTTTTTTCATTAACGTGTTATAATGCATTTGTCAAATTTAACAAGGAGGCAAAAAATGGACGTTAGCTCAAACACAACAACCAGCAAACTTGTTTTGCTTTATGTGTTCGATAAAATGGAAATGCCACTTACCGAATCAACCATAACTGATATGTGCTGCAACCGTAATGCATGGATAAGCTATTTAACCTGCAAAGAAGTTCTTGCCGACCTTGTTGAAAATAATTTTGTTGTTCTCAGCACATCTTCAAATGGCGAACAATACTACACCATTACAACCGATGGAATGTCTTGCCTTTCATACTTTTTCATGAAAATCCCAGCAAGTCTTAGAGATGAAATCAATGTTTTTATTCGTGAAAACCGCCAAACTTTCCGCAGAAAACAAGAGTTTTTCAGCGATTATTATAAAAATGCCGATGGATCATATACAGTTTTAATGCGAATTGTTGAGCCTCTTGGAACAAAAATGGAGCTTAAACTTAATGTTGCAAACCGTGGAATTGCCAAAGTTGTCTATAACAAATGGGAAGAACGTGCAAGCCAAGTTTATGGTGCACTATATGACATTTTAATTGATCAATAAAAAAGAAAAACACTCCCCCTTCAGGGAGTGTTTTTTTTGATACATGATATAAGATAAAAAATAAAGTATAGATATAGCTCACTCATATCATAACTGTATCATTATAATTGATCAATAAACTTGCGTTTTTAAAATTATAATGTTAAAATATTTTTGTCGCGAGCGTGGCGAAATTGGCAGACGCATATGGTTCAGGTCCATATGGGAGAAATCCCGTGGGAGTTCAAATCTCTTCGCTCGCACCATATAAACAATTCTGCTTTAGATTCTTTACTGAATTTAATATAAAAGTATAATCAATAATTCTTCAAACTTATTCAAACAAAAAACACCCTCTTTCTGAGAGTGTTTTTTTCTTATCTATAAACTTCATAAACATTGCCAAGAGCACCAATTTTGTTCATAATTTCATCAAGTTGTTTGCGGTCTTGAATTCGAACACCAATTGAAAGAACAATATCTTCAGTTTCCTTGCCCTTTTCAGTCGTAATATAGGTGATGTCAATGTTGTTTTCAGCAATTTTTGTTGAAACTGCATTGATAACCCCAGACGTATTTTTTGCAATCACTTTAAATGAAGCATCATAAACATTTCCAGTTTTATCATCTGTCCAACGTGTGTCAATGATGCGGTCTTCTTCAAGACGTTCCAAAGCTCTGCAATCTTTTCTGTGAATTGTTACACCTGCACCCCTTGAAACATATCCTACAATATCATCACCCGGAACAGGATTGCAACATTTTGCAAAACGTTTCAACAAATCATTGTGCCCACCAATCAGAACACCACCATTTGTCTTTTGATGAGCCTTTTGACGTTTTGCCTTCTTCTCTTCTTTTGCAAGATTTTTAAGCTTTGTTACAACTTTTCCAAGCATTTGATGGCTTGTTAGTCCGCCATAGCCGACAATAACAAACATATCATCAATATTTTGCAAATGAAATTGATTTAAAATGTCTTCAATTGTGTCTTTTTCATCAAGAAGTTCTGAAAGAGTGAAACCATTTTGCTTTGCATAATTGTCCAAAATATCTTTGCCAAGTTTAATGTTTTCGTCACGTTTCTCTTTCTTGAAATATGCACGAATTTTTGAAATTGCTTCACGACTTTTTACAATTTTAAGCCAGTCACGAGACGGACCCTTTGCATTTGAAGAAGTGATAACTTCAACCATGTCGCCAGTTTTAAGAGGAGTTGAAAGCGGAACCATTTTTCCATTAACTTTTGCCCCAACACATCGGTTTCCAAGGTTAGAGTGAATTGAATATGCAAAATCAAGAGGAATAGAGTCTTTAGGAAGTTCTATAACGTCATAGTTTGGTGTGAAAACAAAAATTTGGTCTTCATAGAACCCTTTTTGAATGTTTTCAAGAAACTGTTCCGCATTGTCTTCAACTTGTTTAAGTTTTGTTGATTTTGTAAGCTCGTTTCTAAGGTTTTTAAGTGCCCTTCCTGTTCCGATTGAGTGAACTCCCCTTTCCTTATAAATCCAGTGAGCAGCAAGTCCATATTCACAATATGAGTGCATTTCTTCGGTTCTAATTTGAACTTCAAAAGGAATTTTTTTGCCGTCTTGCTCAAAATAAACGGTTGTATGAAGAGACATATAAAGGTTTTTCTTTGGGTTTGCGATATAGTCTTTCATTCTTCCTTCTGCAGGAGTAAAGGCATTGCTGATCGCTCCAAGCATTGTGTAACAGTCTTTAACATCTTTAACAATAACACGAAGTGCAAGAATGTCAAAAACATTTTCCTTGCCCTTGATCTGCCACTTTTTGAAGATTGAAAAACCACTTTTTCTTCGGCTTTGAACTCTTGCTTCAACATTGTTTATTTTCGCAAGATCACTTATTTTTTTGTGAAGATATTCAATTGTTCTTTCACTTTTCTTATAATATTCGTCAAGAAAATTGTTAACCTCTTTATAATCTTCTGGATAAAGATATTTAAAACAATATTCTTCAAGTTGTTTTTTGAAAAGGTTCATTCCAAGTCGCTCTGCAATTGGAACATAAAGGTCATTTGTAACACTTGCAATTCTAACACGTATTGCTGGATCTTTAACTTCAAGCGACTTCATGTTGTCATATTGGTCTGCAAGTTTTACAAACGCAACTCTTGCATCTCCGCCCATTGCAAGAAACATTTTTCTTAGTTTTTCAGCATTTTTAGGTTCAATATAATATGCTTTTTTAACCATTGAAAGACGAGCCAAACCATTCAAAAGGTCAAGCACTTCGTCACCAAATTGTTCTTTAATTTCTTTTTCAGTTGTATCAGTGTCGTCTAAAAGGTCATGCAAAAAACCGCAAATCACTGTTTGCTCATCTGCTTGAAAATCTACAAGAGTGTTTGCAATGTTATATGAATGGACAATGCACTCATCTCCATTTTCACGGAATTTGCCTTCAAGTTTCTTGCTTGCGAAATCAAAAGCAAGCAAAATTTTAGAGACACCTTCAGGTGAATATAGCTTATTTATTTTGTCTTTAAAAGTTTGATCTAGTTCCATTTTATCACCTTAAAAAATAAAGGCTTGAACCAAAGTTGTTCAAGCCTTGTTAAATTATTCTTTGATTCCGATAAATTCAGCTTCTTCAATTTCTTTTGATTTACCATCGTCATCTTTCTCTCCACGTTCTTCAGGAGTTAAAAGATTGATTCTGTAAAGATATGTTGTTTTCTTTGAAGAATCTGTATACATTCCATAAATGTATCCGTTGTTAATTTCTGGAGCGATTAAGTCAGCTGCTTCGTCCATTGATGTTGTTGAAAGTTTAATTTCAACCATTTCATCTTCGGTTGCATTTCTAAATTTAATTTTATAAACACTCTTTGAATATTGATAATATAAATAGTCGCCTTCAACACCAATAAACTTAACGTTATCACCATTAGCAAAGTCTGTGATTACAGTTTTTGGTGCAGCGCTATTTTTCCAAGAAACTATACAAAGGTTATCATTATCTACAACCAAAACAGTATTATCTTCGTCTTCAAGGAAGATGATGTCTTCATAGTTTTTATAGCAAACCACATCTTCAATCTCAAAGCCAAGAGTATCTTCACCGTTTGTAATTTTTGCAGAATAGATATATGAATCATATGAATAAACAAGTCTGCCAGCCTTGATTGTCAAAAGTGTTACACTTTCCCCTTCACAGATTTTTTGTTCACCTGTTCCATCTGCTTTAACTTTATAAACTCTAACACCACGTTGAATTGAACTGTTTTCTTCATATGAAAGTGTATAGAAAACATAGTTATCAGCAAATGAGTTTTCGTTTTTGTTTTCACCATTGTTATCACTGAAAAGAACTGATTTAACATTTTCTTTTGTGAAAAGTGTTTCCATTTTGTTTCCAATTCTGATAGATTTTAATGTTGCATTGTTTTTTTCGTAAACAAGCAAATCAAGATTATTTCCATCTTTATAATATGTATATGTCAAAGTGTCGCTGCTTTGATTTGAAACATAGATAAATTGGTCAACATTTTTCTTTAAATCATATCTTCTAAATTCGGTTTTCTCATTAAGCATTTCGCCAGATTTGTTTTTATCTTTGCAAGGAGTTGCATAATAGAGGAAATCACCAAAAATAAAGATTTGACCATCTTTATATCCAACCAAACGATCGATTACTCTTTCATAAGAGTTATCAACAATATTTCCTTTATCGTCAAGTTTTGCTTTATAAATTGCACCTTGAACAAGTTTTCCTTTGTTGTTGTCTGCATTGTTAGTTTTTGTTCCATTAATGAAATATACATAGCCATTATATGTTACAGAAACTCCACCATTAGAAACAACATCTTCTGTTATATTTGTTGTTTTGCTTAATGTTGTTTTGTTACAACCTGCAAAAGTGAGCAAGCTTACAAAACAAATCATGATTGCAAAAAGTGATTTTAAGAATTTTTTCATTGTAATTTTCCTTTTAGCCTTTATTTACTACTTGAATAATATAAAACAAACATAGTGGCTTTGTCAACTATAATTTAAAAATGCATCACACAAAACACACATCTGCATCACTTGCCCGCCTTGAAGTTAAGAAAATGCCAAGACATGGCTTGTTTTCAACCGGAAAAAATTGATATGCATTTTCACTTTGAAGCGACAAATTTTCAATTTCTTCAATATTTCCAACCGAAATCGCATATACATTTTCTGCTTTATAAACCACACCAGCAAAAGATGCATCACAGTTGTCTCCAATTTGGACAAACTTAGACTTGTCAATTTTCTTTTCAAGATTTTTAGCACGTTTATTTTGCATGAAAATTGCCTGCATCTGACTTTTTGTCTGTTCGAAAAACAATGTGCACTTTTCAGAAAACATTTGAAAAACAATTTCATCAACAATTTGATTTTTATCGTCACCAGCAAGCCATGCATCTTTTTTCAAAAGTTCAGAAAATTTATTATTTATCTTTATAACTTTTTCATTCATCAGTGACACATTTCCAATTTTTCCAAACAAAGATCGTTTAACATTTTTTATCACAAAAAAATATTCATTTTGACAAAAAAAATCGTCATGAAAAATAAATTCTTGCCTTCTAGATAGATCCAAGCAAAAACATTTTTCCTTTAAATATATAAAAAGCCAGCCCTGTTTATCTTTATAAAGTGAAACCGAAAGTTTGCATACATTTGACTCTTTTTTAATATCAATAAAAGCAAGTGGAAGCCCTGAAAAAGATAAATTTTCATAAAGCGACACTAATTTTTTCTCATATTCCATGCAATAATTATAATAAAAAACAGCAATCGTTTCACAAACAATTGCTGTTATAATTTGTATTTTTTTATAATAATATGGCGAATTTTTACATTTTATTTAAAAATTAAACAATAAATTTCATAAAGCTCTTCAACACTTAAACCATCAGCCCTAAGCGATGAATGATATTTGCTGTTTGCAAGTTTATTTTCAATTTCTGCTTTACTTATCGCATATGCACTTGAAATGTTATTTGCAAGTGTTTTTCTTTTCATTTTAAAAACATTTTGCAAAAATAAATCAAATTCTTTTTCATATGGATTTTTCTTTAAATCAAATCTTACAATTGCACTATCAACATTTGGCATTGGTGTAAACATTTTTCTATTCACTTGTCTTGTTATTTTTGCATTTGCATATGCCGAAACAAAAGCAGAAAAATAGCCATATGCAGAAGAATCTTTTGTCGCAACCAAACGTTCAGCAACTTCTTTTTGAACCATTACCACAACGGTTTCTGGTGGATTTTTCATTTCAAACAATTTTGACAAAATTGGAGTTGTAATATAATATGGCAAGTTTGCAACAACTTTAAATTTGTCACCAACCAATTCTGAAATTTGCTCTTGTGAAAAGCTCATAAAATCACCGAACACAAACTTGATATTATCTTTGCCGTTAAACTTTTCTTCAAGAACCGAAACCAAATCTTTATCAATTTCAAATGAAACAACTTTTTTTGCATGATTTGTCAAAGGCTCTGTCAAAGCACCTGCCCCTGCCCCAATTTCTAACACAACATCATTTTTTGTTATCCCCGCATCAGAAACAATGCTTTCAAGCAAATTTTTGTCGGTTAAAAAGTTCTGACCAAATTTCTTTTTAAAATTATGATTTAATTCCATTTTAATCTCTCTTCATTTTTTTATAAACTCTATATGTGTTCTCAACTGTATGTTTTGCAAAATCTTCAAGACTCATTTCATATTCGTCTGCAAGTTTTTGTGCTGTGAACTTTACCCTTGCAGGCTCGTTATAACTGCCGCGCATTGGTTCTGGCGACAAAAATGGAGCATCTGTTTCAACACAAATTTTATCAATTGGAATATTTTTAACAAAACTTCTATCATATTTTTTGAATGTTACATTTCCCGCAAAAGAAATATAGAATCCAAGGGCAAGATATTTTTGTGCATATTCACCATTTTCACAAAAACAATGCATCATTGAAGGCTTCACAAGATCTTTCTCGTGCTCTTTTAAAATTTGATAGGTATCAAATGCAGCATCACGTGAATGCACACATATCGGAAGATTGTGTTTTTTCGCAATTTCAATTTGACGAATGAAAATTTCTTTTTGTTTTTCTTTTGTGTCTTGCCTTGTGTGATAGTCAAGCCCAATTTCACCAATTGCAACAACCTTTTCATCGTTTGCAAGCTCATCTATTTTTTCAAGATCTTTTTCTGTAATGTTTTCTACTTCGTCTGGGTGAATTCCAACAGCACAATAGATGTTTTTATGTGTTTTTGCAAAATTTACAGCTTTAACCGAGCTATCAACATCAACACCAATGGTAACAATTTTTTCAAGTCCATCATTTTTCATGTTTGAAACAACCTTATCAGTGTCGATAAAGTCATATAAAATGTGAGCATGCGAATCTATAAGCATTTTATTCTCCTTTTCATCATAATTGCAGCGCAAAAACCATATGATTTAACATGAACAAAGTTTGGCTTGTGCTTCTGTCTTTTTCTATTATTGCCTTGATGTTTATTGATCCTGGCGGTGTTTTGCTTGGACTTACAAATGCATCAAATAAAGCTGTAAAACTTTCACTTGAACTTTGTGCGATTTATGCAGTTTGGATGGGAATTTTTTCAATCATGGAACAAACCGGACTTGCAAAATGGTTTTCAAAAATTCTTTCACCACTTGTAAATCTTATTTTTGGAAAGAAAAACATTTCCGAAAAAAGCCGAACATACATTTCCATGAGCATGAGTGCAAACATGCTTGGAATGGGCGGAGCTGCAACCCCACTTGGCATCAAGGCAATGGAAAGCCTTCAAGAAGACAACAATAATCGTGACACAGTTTCATATCCAATGACAATGTTAATTATCATCAGCTCAACCGTTCTTCAATTTTTGCCAACCTCAATAATGGGTCTCATGAGCTCGTCTGGAAGCAAAAATCCATCAGCAATCATTCTCCCAGCAATATTAACAAGCATTTGCTCTTCAGTTGTGGGAATTATACTTGTTAAATTGTGCCACTTCATTTCAAGCAAAAGGAAGAAACACAAATGAGCACATATATAATTCCGATAATCCTTATTTTACTCTTTATTTATTGTTTTGTAAAGAATGTTAACGCCTATAACCACTTTATTTCGGGGGCAAAAGGTGCTGTTGATCTTTGCATTTCAACATTTCCCTATCTTGTTGCAATCTTTATTGCCGTTGAACTTTTCAAAGTAAGCGGACTAAATGTTCAAATTGCAAAACTTGCCAAACCAGTTTTTAATTTTCTTGGAATTCCAACCGAACTTGTTGATTTCATGATAATCCGCCCATTTTCGGGATCTGGAAGCATGGCAATGCTCAGAGAACTTTATGC
>USJH01000036.1 GCA_900554955.1 uncultured Clostridia bacterium
GTTACAAGTGTTCCGGCAAACACAACTGCAAGCAAGACTTATGCGACACAGTTGACACTTACTTTTGATGCAAATGGTGGAACTTGTAACACAACAAGTGCAACAGCATATTATAATGTTTCGTTGCACGATTCGGGCTTTGTTTTCCCATATCCAACAAAGTCGGGATATATGTTTTCTGGGTGGTATCAAACAAATCTTTTGTTGGAACAAAACTCTCACTTGATTCGGTTTTCACAACAAATTGCAAATTCTATGCAAAGTGGGAAGAGCAAAATCAGCCAAGTGGTGGGGGATCAAGTAACAGCCCATGTTATATAAGCTGGGAAGAAACGGGAAGTCCTCTTGTTAATGAGGTTTCAGAAGATATTAAGCGATATAACAATAAGTATACGCTTGAGTCTATTGATGGATTTGTTATAATTTCAGATTACAACTATTCATCATTTCAAGATTATGCTTTGGTTGAATGTTTAAACACATCGCACTTACCAATCCAAATTTATATTGTTGAGCTGAACCCTGAAGGTCCAAATGCAAGTTATATTAATTGTAGCAATTGTTCGCTTATTGTTGCAATATATGTTCAAGAATATGCATTTGGAATTTCAAACACATGGGATGCGGTATTTTTTGACGAAAACGAACAACTGTTCCGAGAACTTGCTCCAAATGCAATATTCTGGGATTTACGAGGATTTTGCACTGAAAACTTTAAACCGGAAGATGCAGTTGGCGAACAAACTACAACTGAACAATATAAGTTGATTTTGGGAAGACAAGTTCAACTTTGCATTTTGCCAGAGAATTTCTATCTTGGAATTGACTGGTCGCTTAGTGAAGCTGGTTGTGTTGTTCAAAACTATTTGTTTGAAGATGTTACAGGCGACTATTCATTTGTGTCTTCAAAAAACAACGATCAAAACGAAATTTATCGAGATCTTGCAAAATTTTCTTTAAACTTTAACCAAGAAAGAACAATACAAAATATTTTGAATTTAAACGATGAAAAGTTGCTTGAAACAAAAAGAAAAATCAAGCTTGTTTCAAATGTGAAAAAAGAATAAAAATAAAAGCACCGGTTGTCGGTGCTTTTATTTTCTTTGTTGGGTATTGTTTTTTCTAAAATGAAAAATATTTCACTTAAAATGTTAAATTGTTTGCAATGACAAAAAAGGGTGGAGTATAATGAAAACGTAAAAGGAGAAACAATATGGATGAAGATGAAGAAATTGAATATCGTTATGATACCCAACTTTTAATCGAAGGCAAAGACCTTGATGAAGACAAAATTCGTGAATATTTCACAAAAAACTTTGATGGAGATTGTTTGCTTGCCGTTGGAGATAAAGAACTTATCAAAATTCATTTCCACACAAATGAACCATGGAAAGTTTTGGAATATTGTCGTTCACTTGGCGAAATTTTTGACATTGTTGTTGAAGATATGGATCGTCAATCTCGTGGACTTCAGGGCTAAAAAGTTTAAAGCGAAGAGAATTCTTCGCTTTTTCTTTTGCTTGAAATTGAATTGTTGCTTTAAAAAGTTTGACGAGATAAATTATTATAACTATAATTTTACATAATAGAAGTAGGGCAAAAGATGAAGAAGGTTTTTAAATTCATTTTCACACTTTCAATTTTAATGTGCAGCATGTGCATTTTTTCAGCATGTGAAATTGGAGAGTTTGCAAGTTTTTCGGTTTCATATGTTTCAAGTGAATATTCTTTTGATGCATTTTCTTCTTCAATCATGGTTGAATATGGAAAAACTGTAAACTTCACAAAAAGCGATTTTAAAGTTTATCGTGTGAACAAACGTGGACTCAAACAAAAAACTAAAAATTATAATCTTGATGCTTCGTCAGTAAATGGAAAGAGATTGACAATTGGTGATTATAAGATATATTTTTCAAACGATAAAGGTGACTATAAAACTGCAATGACCTTGACGGTTTATGAAAAAGAAATTGAAAAACCAACTTTCACAGTTTTTGAAACTGAATATGATCAAAATGAAATTAACATTAAAACATATCTTGAAAGCTTGCCACAATTTGATACTTCTGCAATGGTTGTTGAAGACAGTGCTTCTTCAGTTGTTTCAGCAATTGATGCGGGAACATATAAAACAAAAATCAATCTTAAATATGGCTATGTTTGGAACACTCTTTCAAACAAAACGGCATCAATCGAATTTGTTTGGACAATTCGAAAGAAAGTTGTTGCGTCTCCGAGAGTTTCGGGAACAAGCACTTTCACTGTTGATTATGATGAGAATTATAACCTTAAAGAGCGCACATTGACTTTTGAAAATGTTGCAAATGGGATTTATCAAATTTCAGGAAACAGGCAAAAAACAGCTGGAAAATATTCTGCAACAGTTTCGATTTCAAATGAGAACTATTGTTTTGCTGATGATCAAGAAATTTTAACATATGACTATGAAATTTTGCCAAAAACTCTTGAAACTGTAACTCTTAAAGATTCTGGAACATATGAATATTCTGGACAAGCAATCGCACCAAATCTTTTAAATTTCATTTCCGAATTCATGACAATTTCAGATATTTCAAACAACGTTTCGGCAGGAGTTTATCAGGTTGTTGTTGGCTTTAAAAATGAGTTTTCTGGAAGTTTTGTTTTTGAAAACAATAAGGCAATTCAAAATATTGACTATCAAATTTCAAAAAAACAAGTTGCTCGTCCAACTTTGAAAAATGAAACTTTTGTTTATACGGGTTTGGCGCCACAAATTGAACTTGAAAATTATGATGAAAATTTGTTTTCGTTAAGCGATACATCAAACAATATTTCAGCTGGTTTTTACACATTGATAGTTTCGCCAAAAAACAAAACAATTTCTGATAACTATGCATTTGTTGGTTCCGATGTTATGCAAGTTCTTTCGCTTGTTTACAAAATTGAAAAGGCAAAAGAAAATGTCAACATTTCATTTTCTGTTCCAGATGGTCAAACATTCAGTGAGGGAATGACAGCAACTGCTGAAATTGTTGCAGATAACAGTTCACTTTCAAGCAGTGTTGTGCTTTATAAACGTGTTGGTCAAACATATGAAAAAGTTGAACAAATTGACGGGGCAGGCGAATATATTCTTGCACTTAATGTTTCATTTGACTCTGCAAACTATGTTCTTGTTTTTAATGGTGAAACTGTTAAAGACAGCGATTTGCAAAAATCATTTAGAGTTTTATAAAAATAAAAGTCACCAAAAACGGTGGCTTTTTATTTTGCTTATTTAGCAAAAAGTTGAAATTAGTTTATTTATTGGTTCTTCAAATAGCCATGAAACGGGAATTTGCATTGGGGTGAAGGCTTTAAAAACTTTAGCTTTAACAATTTTTGAAAGTGCAGTCGCATAGCAAAGCATGATGTTTGCGGTGAATTCGGGGTTGCTTTGCATTGAAAGGAAAAGTTCAAGAGAACTTGTTTTGCTTTTGCAAACAATGTGCCCTTTGTGTGAAAGTGAAGAGTGTTTTTTGACAAGTGATTTTTGACTTATGAATTTCACAATTGTTTTTTCACCCTTGAAATAGTTTGGAGTGGAAAAAATTTTGTTTTTGATTTCTTTATGATTGTTATTTGTGACAACAAAACATTTTCGAATATGTTTTGAAACTGTAATAGGTTTGTTTTTTTGTGCTTGGCGAACTGCTCTTTTGTTTTCAATTGTATATTGCTTTGCATCAATAATGCCTTTAATTCGTTTCAGTGCATTTGTGTGCCCAAGACTTATTCCTTTACCATAAAAGCAGTTCACATTTTCAAAAATGTGGCTAAAAAGAACCCTTAAAACTGAGAACAGCCCCGGATCCCAACCACAACAAATGATGCTTGAAGTTTGATGTGTTTGACAGGTTTTATTGACATTTTGAAAGTGTTTTAATGTTTTTTGATGTGTATCAAATGTGTCAATCGTGTTAAAATTTTTTGCAAAAAGAGGGGTTTGAATCATAAGGTCTTTTTCGCTTCCACCACACATTAACATAACGTCTATTTTACCTTTAAATTTTGGTGCTTCTGAAATGTTGAAAACTGGCGAAGATGCTGAAATTTTTCTTCGTGAAAAAATTCCAACAATCTCAAAATTATTGTTTGTGCTTGCAAGTTTTTCAACTGCTTTTCCAAGGTTGCCATAGCCAACAATTCCTATTTTCATTTTGCTTTCTCCTTGCTTAAAATATTCATGATTTGAATTGCGTTTGTGCTTGCACCTTTATAAAGATTGTCTGCAACAACCCAAAAATTAATGCCGTTTTCAACCGAAAAATCTCGGCGAATTCTCCCAACATATACTTTTGTTGTTTGCTTTGCAATATTGCAAAGGGGATAGGTGCTAGAAATGGGGTTGTCAAGCAGAACAATGCCGTTTGAATTTTCAAGTTTTTCATAAATTGTTTTTAAACTTATGTTCTCTTCAAATTCGACATTCACGCTTGCACCATGGCAAAAATGAATTGGAACTCGAACGGCAGTTGCGGATATTTTTATATTTTCGCCCAGGATTTTTTGTGTTTCGAACATGATTTTGTCTTCTTCTTCGCTATATCCGTTGTCAAGAAAATTTCCAATTTGTGGCACAAGGTCGTCACAAAGAATTTGTGGAATTTTTAAAGTTGTTTTATTTTCAAGATCATATATTCCTTTTTCACCAGCACCGCTTGCTGATTGATAGGTTGAAACAATAACTCTCTTTATTTTTGCAATTTTTGAAAGATAATATAGAACCAAAACAACTTGAATTGTTGAGCAATTAGGATTTGCAATCAATTTTGAAGATGATGCTTTTTCGCCATTAATTTCGGGAACAACAAGTGGAACATTGTCAATTCTTCGAAATGCACTTGAATTGTCAATCACGGTTGCTCCTTTATTGATGAATTTTTGTGCATATTTTTTGCTTATTTCACTTCCTGCAGAAAAAATGGCATAGTCCACTTTTTTAACACTTAAAGTGCTCAGTGGAATGATTTTGTGCCCGCAAATTTCTTTGCCTTTCGACCGTTTTGAAGCATAGCAAAAAAGCTCGTGACTTTTGCCGTCAAGTTGTTCTATAATTTTTCTTCCTACAAGTCCGGTTGCACCAACAATTGCTATTTTCATTTTTTCACCTCGGTTTATGCTATGTTTTTGGCAAAAAAATCGTGAAAAGTGGTTTAAAAAGTTTTCATGGAACATGAAAATGTGTTATATTAGTTTTAACAAGATATAAAAGGGGAAACTTTTATGCAAAAGATGATTGAAGAAAAAACCGACCTTTTAACAAAAGACGGAAAATTGAATTGTGATGGATATTGCACAAAAATGATTGTGAACTATAACAGGGAAAATGTTAAAAACAAACGTCGTTTGAAAGAGTGGGACTATTATTATGTTGCCGATTCTCATTTTGCCCTTTGTCTTACAATTTCAGACCTTTCATTTGCAGGTGTGTTGTCTGCTTCAGTTATAGATTTTCATACTGGCAAACACTATGACAAAACATCACTTGCGCTTTTCCCAAAAACTAAACCAGAACTTCCACTTTCAAGCACTGGTGGAAAGAGTTATTATAAAACTAAAGATGCCGAATTCACTTTTGAAGTTGAGGGTGGAAAACGTCACTTATTTGGAAGCTATAAAAACTTTTTCAAAGACTATGGCGCAGACCTTGATTTTGATGTTGTTTTATCTGCCGAACCAGATGAAAGCATGGTTAAAGTGACTCCTTTTAAAAATCCGAGACATTTTTATTTCAATCAAAAAATCAACTGCATGAGTGCTGAAGGTGTTTTTACATTCCATGGCAAGAAATATGAGTTTGATAAATATGGAACATTTGCAACTCTTGACTGGGGACGTGGTGTTTTGCCATATCGCACAAAATGGTATTGGGCAAGTATGAACTGTGCAATTCATGGTGGAAAAGTTGTTGGCTTTAACCTTGGAAAAGCTCTTGGAGACAATACAAAAGCAACTGAAAATATGTTCTTTGTAAACAAAAAGGCATATAAGCTTGGAAATGTCTCAATCAACATTCAACGTAAAAACAAAAAAAGAGATTATCTTGGTGCTTGGACATTTTATTCAGACGATGGAAATCTTGAGCTCATGTTCGAACCGATTGTTGATCGTTATTGTCCATTTAATGCACTTGTTATTGCCTTTATTCCGCATCAAGTTTTCGGAAGATATTCTGGAAAACTTAAACTTGACAGCGGTGAAGAAATTGAAATTGAAAATCAACTCGGATTTGCTGAAAGAGTTGTAAATCGTTGGTAGGATATGGAAGGACTTATTTATATTAATGAGCATTGGCATGGATCAAACTTTTTGAACACGCTTTTTAAGTGCATTACATTTCTTGGCGAAGCGGGAATTGTTTGGATCGTGATAGGAATTGCTTTTTTGTGTTTCAAGAAAACCAGAACAAGCGGAATTGTTTTGCTTGTTTCACTTTTGATTGGTTTTTGCATTAATGACTTTGTTTTAAAAAATATTATAGCAAGGCCACGTCCTTTTGCTGTGAACACTGACATTGCTGACTTTTTAACATCAATTTCAATGAAGAGACCAAGTGGTTTCAGCATGCCGTCAGGACACAGCTATGTTGCTTTTAATGCCGCAACAATGATCACTCTTTTCTATAAAAAGAAGGGTGCTCCGGTTTATGTTTTAAGTTTTTTGATTGCTTTTTCAAGAATATTTTTGTGTGTGCATTATCCAACCGATGTTCTTGTTGGAAGCATTCTTGGAGTTTTGACAGCTGTTGCTGTTTTTGCTTCATATAAGGCAATTTTAAGAAAGACAAAATCAGTTTCGAGAGAAAAAATAAGAAAAAATGAAGTATAGATTGTTTGAAATTTCAATAGAAAAAGAAGATGCTTTTGACAATAAAAAACACCTTTTTTGTGTTGCAAACAATCTTGGAATTAAAACAAGTGATATTGTTTCTTATAATATTTCAAGAAGAGCGATTGATGCAAGAAAAAAGTCGCACATTATTTATAAATTCAATTTTGATGTTGAAGTTAAAAATGGCGTGAAAATTTATCCAAATTGCAGAGTTCAAGAAATTCAAGAAGCAAAAGAAGATGTTTTAAAAATAAAAAATCCACAAACAACTGTTGTTGTTGGAAGTGGTCCAAGCGGACTTTTTTGCGCCCTCACACTTGCACGTGCTGGTGAAAGTGTTGTTTTGCTTGAACGTGGGAAAAAGATTGAAGAAAGAGAAAAAGATGTTGAAAATCTTTTAAAAAATGGAGTGTTCAACAAAAATAGCAACATTCAATTTGGTGAAGGTGGGGCAGGAACTTTTTCAGATGGAAAACTTAACACTGGAACAAACAGTCCGCACATTAAAACCGTTCTTGAAACATTTTACAGAAATGGCGCTCCTGAAGATATTTTGTTTGATGCAAAACCACACATTGGAACTGATTGCTTGAAAAAAGTTATTGTTAATATGCGTCACGAATTGGAAAATCTTGGTGCAAAAGTTTTGTTCGAAAGCAAGTTTATCAGTTTTGAAAAAAGTGCAAATACAATTAAAGTTTACTATGAAGGCAATGGAGAGTTGCAAAAATTCGAATGCAAAAATCTTGTGCTTGCTCTTGGATATAGTGCGAGAGAAACATTTTTGACACTTTATGAAATGGGGCTTGAATTTAAACAAAAACCATTTTCAGTTGGATATCGAATTGAACACAAACAAGCAGACATTAACATGTCACAATTCGGCAAAGAAAATGATAAGTTTTTGCCACCAGCTGACTATAAACTTTTTCATCATCTTGAAAATGGCAGAACAGTTTATACATTTTGCATGTGTCCTGGTGGGGTTGTTGTCCCCGCACAAAGTGAAGAAGATGGGCTTTGCACAAATGGCATGAGCTATCATGCTCGAAGTGGCGAGAATGCGAACAGTGCCGTTTTGGTTTCGGTTTCTGAAAAAGATTATGAAAGTGAACACCCACTTGCGGGAATGTTCTTTCAACAAAAGCTTGAAAGAGAAGCATTTGAAAAAGGAAATGGAAAATATATTATTTCAACTTTCGGCGATTTTGAAAAACATAGAGCATCAACATCTCTTGGAAAAGTTAAACCAACAATCGGGATAAATGGAACACTTGGAAATTGTTATGAATTGTTGCCAAAAGAATTTGCCGACAGCATTATTATTGGAATTAAAGAGTTTGGAAAGAAGCTTAAAGGTTTTGACAGCAAAGATGCTGTTTTAACTGGAATTGAAACAAGGTCTTCGGCACCTTTCATGATTGGGCGAAATGAGAACAAAATGACAAATATAGAAAACGTGTTTGCAATTGGCGAAGGTGCGGGAAGAGCTGGCGGAATTGTTTCTTCGGCAGTTGATGGAATTGTGATTGCAAAAAGCATTATCGAAAATTATGGGAAAGAGAAATGAAAATTTTAAAAATTACAAATGGGCCATTAAATCAAAATTGCTATGTAATTGAAAAAGATGGAAAAGCAATCGTGATTGACCCGGGAATCAGAACTGAAAAAATTATTGAAACAATCAAAAAGGAAAATGTGAAACCAGAGTTTGTTCTTTTAACTCATGGGCATTTTGATCATATTTATTCAGCAAAAGCTTTGCAAGATATGGGTGCAAAGGTTTATATTAGTGAGATTGATGCTCCAAAACTTTTGTCTTCTGAATTGAACATGGGTTTTATTTGTGGATTTAACAATGTTCCAGAATGTTTGCCAGATGGTTTTTTAAAATCTGGTAAAATGAAATTTCTAGATGAAGAATTTGAAGTTGTTGAAACACCTGGGCATACATCGGGAAGTGTGTGCATATTTTATGGAAACACTGTTTTCACTGGTGACACCTATTTTTCAGAAGGTGTATATGGCAGAACTGACCTTCTTGATGGAAACAAGGAAGCAGAGGATAAAAGCATTGAAAAGTTGTTGCCACTTTTAAAAGGGAAAAAGATTTTAGCAGGGCATG
>USJH01000037.1 GCA_900554955.1 uncultured Clostridia bacterium
CATATCAAAACCTTTATCAAGAAGCATCTCGCAATCTTCAAACATTGGCACACAATTTAAAAGCACACAAATAAGTTGCATGTTATTTCTTGTTGCACTTCCGACAAAACACCTTCCAGCTTTCATAGTGAATCCAGTTTTAACTCCATCGGCGCCTTCATAGTTTGAAAGAAGTTTATTTTTGTTTTTCAAATTTCGATTATATTTACTGTTAAGCTCATTGGAAATTTTCATTTCTTTGGTAGAAACAATTTCTCTGAAAATTTCATTGTTCATTGCATATGCTGTAATTTTTGCAAGATCACTTGCCGTTGTATAATGTTCTTTTTCTGTTAGCCCATGCGGGTTACAAATGTGTGTTTCAACAAATCCTTTTTCATGAAGAAAATTGTTAACATCTGAAACGAATTGCTCTTCACTTCCCGATGTGGCAATTGCAAGAGCAACAGCGCTGTCATTTCCCGATCTAAGCATAAGACCATATAAAAGCTCACGCATTGTAAGATGCTCGCCTTCCATAAGGCCTATGCTTGTTCCTGAAATTTTCGTTGCAGATTTTGGAATTTGAACAACCTTATTAAGATCTTCACAATTCTCTATCACATAAACTGCAGTGATAATTTTTGTGGTGCTTGCCATTGCCAATCTCTCATGTTCATTAAATGAAAAAATTTTTCTTCCAGTTGACCTTTCAACAACCATCATTGCTTTTGCATCTGTCATTTTTTCATTATCAACCGCAACACATTCATTATTATGCATGAAACTAAAAAACGCAAAATTGACAATAAATGATAGAAATATTGCAACAGAACACACCAATATTCTATTTTTTCGCATTTTTACCACCCTTATGTAACATTTCAGAAACATTGGAAAGAATGTCTGGAATTGAATCTAAAAGCTTGTCATATTTTGATTTCTCATCAATTCTTATCAACTTGCAAACATCATTTTTGATAGATAAAAATCCAATTGGTTGAACACAAATACCGCCACCACTTCCCCCAGCCATTGGAATTTTATCTGACTTTTTATTCTCACCATATTCTCCACCACCAGCAACAAAACCAACCGACACTTTTGTAAGCGGAATCAATAAAGACCCTTCTTTTGTCTCAAATGGAATTCCAACAACAGTGCTTGTGTCAAGAAAAGTTTTAATTTTTGAAATGGCCCCTTCCATGATTTCATTTATTTGATTTTCAAGCATTTTTCTTCTCCTTCAAAAGTTCAAAATATTTTTTATATGCAACAAACAAAGAAATAAACATATCAAGCAAGCAAAAAGAAACAACAAAGTTTGATGAAGCTTCAAGTCTATCCGAATCATAAATCGGATCAATGTCGTTATAAATTTTAACATGACTATACGAGTTTAAAAGAACGCTTGAAACAATTGCATCAAATGACAACACATAGCCACAAAGTAGCGACACTAAACTTGCATCAGTGTTGCTTCCACAAGTAAAATACCATTCATATTTTTTCACCGACAATCGCTTTGCAAGTGTTAAAAAATAAACCGAAAGCAAGCTTATTGGTTTCTTCTTTCTCTTTATTTTCCTCTTCGGTTTTTCAAGTTCAAATTGCATTTTATCATTAACAAGAAACTTTCCTGAAAACAGTTTAAAACACAAAGCTCTTATTGAAACGAAACCAATCATTTCAAAAACATTAAAATGAAGAGCAATTTTAACTTTGAAAGGATAAAGAATAACACATATAAAAAACAAAGCAATCACACATGTCAACACAATATCTTTCATATTTATAGATTGAGAGAAAAACGCAAAAATAATACAGCAAATAATAAAAAAGCATAATAAAAACCGCATTTCAGCGGTTTTTATTGTTTTATATTTAATTTATAATGTCATCTTATTAGATCATATTAAACGAAATCATCATCGTCATCATCATCGAAGCCATCATCATCAAAATCGTCATCATCAAGGTCATCATCGTCAAGTCCGTCTGATCCTTGATTTTCAAGCAAATCTTCTTTGCTGTCAAGATTGTCATTTCCATTATCTTCAAGATCATCAATATCTGAAATTGTTTCTTCTTTTTGGTTTTCTTTTTCTTCAACTTCTGGTTGATTTTCTGAAACAGTCATTTCTTCATTTTCTTCTTCTACTTTCATTTCAGAGTTAAAATCATCTTCACCTTCTTTCTTGGCTTCTGGTTTGAAATCTTCATCATATTTTTCACCAATAACAGGCTCAATGCTTTCAGGATCTGTGACTGAAGCAGCAACTTGTTCATCATCATCTGACTTCACTTCAAAATGATTGTAAAGTCTGTCATCTTTATTTTCAATTACTCGAACTTTTTCCATTAAGGTGTTATAGTCTGGAAGCTCGTCAAGGCTTGACAAGTTGAAACGTTTCAAAAATTCATCGGTTGTGCCAAACAAAACAGGTTTTCCAACAGTATCTTTTCTTCCGACAATTTCAATAAGATTATGCTCAAGCAAAATGTTGATTGCATAATCCGAGCTTACACCACGAATTTCTTCAATTTCCATTCTTGTTACTGGCTGTTTATATGCAACAATAGATGCAGTTTCAAGTGTTGCCTTTGAAAGGTTTCTTTGTCTGATTGGATTCAAAACAAGAGAAACTTCATTTGCATATTTGCTTGATGAAGCAAGTTGAAGTTTATTGTTGAATGAAAGCAAAACAATTCCTGAATTTTCGTTATATTTATTTTTGAGTTTGTTTACTGCCTTATTTATTTCTGCTTTTGTGACATCAATTTTTGAAGTGATGTCTAAAATGTCAACAGCATCGCCATTTGTAAACAAAATGCTTTCAAGAATATTTTCAAGATTTTCCATTATTTTTCTTCCTCACGTTTAGTGATTTCAATTTCTCCAAACGTAGATGTTTGTTCGACTTTTATGATTTGTGTTTTTAAAAGTTCCAAAAGTGCAAGGAACGTATTGATAATTTCACTTTTTGAATAGTCTGCTTCAAAAAGCTCATTAAACTTGAATTTTGGTTTAAGCAAAAGTGCATCTTTAATTTGAGCAATTTTTTCAGCAACAGTAAATCTATCCTTAACAATTTTTCTTTCAGTTATCTCTTCCGCCTTAACACTTACACGATGCAAAAGATTTGAAAATGCATTGATCAGTGCGTCAACACTGAGTTTTTCAGGAAGCTCATAGCGATATTCACCCGCACTGTCATCTGGTTTTTTATAGAACTTGCCTACATCTTCAATTTCTTTCATTTTTTCACTTGCTTCTTTGAAAAGCTTATATTCTTCAAGTTGGCGATAAAGTTTTTCTTCTGGATCTTCTTCATCTGATTCTTCCAAAACTTCTGGTTTTGGCAAAAGTTGTTTAGATTTGATTTCAAGAAGAGTTGCAGCCATAAGTGTGAAATCTGCAGCTTTTTCCATGTCAAGCGAATCAATATCTTTCATCATTTCAAGATATTGCTCGGTGATTTGAGAAATGAAAATATCACGAATATCAATTTTTGCAACCTTGATAAGATGATATAAAAGGTCAAGCGGGCCTTCAAATTGATCAAGCTTGAAACGAAGCGAACTGTCAATGTCTTCTTCTTGATCCATGCCTTCAATCTGAATTGGTGCATCTTCATCAAATGAAGCAATTTCAGCCTGCATATCTTTTTCTTTCAATGCCTTTTCATCTTCTGCTGACATTGATAAAAATTCTTCAGCATCTGAAGAAGAAACATTGATTAAATTTTCATTTGTATTTTTTTCCATGTTTATCCTTTAAAATATAAGTGCGAAAAGTTTATTCATTCCCTTAAACAGCAGGTCTGAAAGCAAGCCAGCTGTATATTGAAGATAAAGTCCAGTAAGCCCAGTGAACACAACCAAAATCATAACATAAAATCCATATGTTTTCATGAAAGCAACAAATTTGCTATATGGCTTTGTAAATGTTTCAACAACTCTGAAACCATCAAGCGGATAGATTGGCAAAATGTTAAAGAAAGCGAACATAAAGTTGATTGAAATCATGAAATTGAAAAAGAAATAATAAATGTCACTGATGAAACCATAGTTGTTAAAAAGCTCTGGCCAAACGTTCACCAAAAATGCATATACAATCGTGCTGACAATTCCAATAATAAGATTTGTAAACACTCCAGCAAGTGCAACCTTTACCGAGCTTTTTTTGCCGTTTTTGAAATTATTTGGATCAACCGGAACTGGTTTTGCAAAACCTATTCCAAACACTAAAAGCAATAAAAGCCCCCACCAGTCGATATGTGCAAAAGGTGCTAATGTGTGACGACCAAGAACTTTTGCAGTTGGGTCGCCTTCTTTTAAGGCGGTGTGTGCATGTGCAAATTCATGTGCAGGCATGGAAATAAACAGTGCTGACAAAAATGCAATTAGAATTGCCAACAAAACAAGAATATCTCCACCTGAACTTATAATTGAACTGAGCATGAACCCCTACCTTATTTAATGTTATTATTATATACTTATAAAAAGCATGTTGTCAAACAAAAGGGCACGTTGCTTTTTTGAACGTGCCGATTTTTTGTTTCATTTTGTAGAAAACTTGTTCCTATGCAAGGTTTTCATATATTTTATGAAGAATTTCACCAATTTTTATCTTCTTAACATCAACTTTTGAAACAAGGTCGGTCTCAAAAATTACGATATTGTTAGAGTCAAGAACATATAGTTTTCCAAGCCCCTCACCCGCCTTTACTGGAGCTTTGATTTTCTTTTCGTCATATTTTAAACTATATGCAAAATCTTCACCTTTCTTTAAAAACTTCACAAAATCTTCTTTTACATAAAGCTCAATTTCTTTGGTTTTAGAATTTGAAACACTTGCCGTATAAATTGGAGCTTCTTTTGATAAAACAATCTTGTTTTCATAGTTATCAAAACCATAGTTAAACATGCCCGCAACAGCATTAAATCGATCTTTGCTGGTTTTTGCACCAATTATGACAGAAACAAGTCTCATGTCATTGCGAGTGGCTGAAGCAGCCAAACAATAGCCAGCTTCTTTTGTATATCCTGTCTTTCCGCTGTCACAACCTTCAAATGAGCGAATCAATCTGTTGGTGTTCACAATGTCTGTTTTTCTTCCTGATGGGTGAACAAGTTCTGTAAGCCATATTTTGCTATATTTTTTATAAACCGGATTATCACAAATTTGTGAATAAATGATTGAAACATCTTTTGCAGATGAATAGTGATCAATTGCCGGAAGTCCTGTGGCATTTATAAAGTTTGTGTTTTTAAGCCCAAGCTCATTAGCTTTTTTATTCATCAATTTTGCAAATCCGACCTCGCTTCCTGCAACTGCTTCTGCAAGTGCAACCGCACTGTCATTTGCTGAGCAAACAATAACTGTCATTATAAGGTCGCTGAGTTTATATTCTTCTTTCGCATCAAGAAAAGCTTCTGAACCTTCAGCATCGGCAGCATTTTGACTTATTTTAATTTTTTGATCAAGTAAAAGTTTTCCTTGGTCAATCGCATCAAAAACAAGCAAAAGTGTCATAAGTTTCGTCATGCTTGCAATTGGAAGTTTTTTGTCTTCATTTTTGCTGTATATGATTGTTTTGCTTTTCGCATCATATAAAATTGCAGAAGCACATTCAAGACTTAATTGCTCAACTTTTTCTGCGCTTACTTTTGTTTTCTTTGGCGGTAAAAATGCCCCAAAGCTTAAAAAAGTTAAAGCTAAAACAAAAAGTGTAATAATATTTATTTTTTTCATAAGACTGTCAGTCTTATTTTTTGCCAAAATTCGACAAATTATACACTAATAATTCACAACAACAAAACTTTTTAAAATCAGTGGAAAAATAAAACTATACACAACACAAAAAGCAAAAATTAATGAAATTGTTATCAAAAACTTTTTCACATATGATACTTCTCTGAAACTTGAAGAAAATGTTGTTCTATATGCTTTCCAGAAAAATGCCCTGTCCATTGATAAAACTGAAAGATAACAAATTAAACAAAAATTTATAAGGTTGATTGGAATTACAAACAAAACAACATTAATAATTCCATAAAGCCCATAAACTGAAATAATTGCAGCAACAGAAAGCACAATTAAACACATTTGATATGCTAAATAAAAATAGTTTAAAAATGCTGTTTCACGAACAATGTTAAAGCAAAATATCAAAACAATGCAAAGCAAAAGAGACAAAAAACGTGACCAAAAAATAGAGCTATATTCTGCCGTTCCTGAAATATAGCCAAACATGTTCTTGTCAGCATTTGTCAAAAGCCCTGCATAAGAAAAGCCGCTGACAGCAAAATAAATGCCAACGGCAATTGCAATGGCACAAGATATTAAAATTATCACATATCTTAAAGAATTTTCTTTAAAATGACATTTAAAATAATCTTTAATCGAATATGGTTTCATATTCTATTATATGCAAAAAATCTTTAAACATTGATTGCATGAATAGCAAAATCTTGATCCATTGATTCTTTAATTTCGTCATCTAACATAAGCTTGTTTACAAGCATATTTGTTGTTGATCGATTGTTCATGTCATAAGCAAGCAAGCCACGAAATTTATCATTTTCTCTTTCTTCTGAAAGTGAGTTTAATTTTTTGATAGCAGACAAAAGAGCTCCACGCATGCTCTTCTCAACAGCATAGGCGCTTTTCCCATAGGTTTCACCAACTTCTTGATAAATATCCATCATAGAATATCGTTCTGGAAACCTTAAAAACATTTTACAAACCGCATCGATATAATATTTAAAACCATCAAGACGGCTGTTAAATTTTAAATTAATTAAATAATCACAAATTTTTGTCTTTATCAGTGGAATATTTTTCGAGCACTTATCTTCATCTTTTCTGCGAATATCAAGCAAAATTGTATCAATTTTAAGATCAATATTGTTCATGTCGTCAGCACTTAAAAGATAAATACCTTCTCTTATCTCAAGACAATGATTTGTGATTATTATAATATTTTTGCAATAGTTGTTATAAATAATGTCAACAGCCAGTGACAATCTCTCCTTTTCAATATCTGTTGCATCGAGAATTAAAATATCCACTCGGTTCTTTGAAAAAAATTCAAAGGCATTTTGGCATTTCCCGCATACGGATTCGACACTGAACCCCATTTTCAATAAGTTATCTTTATTGAAAAACCGAATACTTTTAAAAGCATCTTTTTGAAAATAACATATTTTATAACACATTTGACAGGCTCCTCCAGCTTGCTTTTGACTATGCTTAAAAACGAACACGAGTAAAATATACCACTTTGCAAGTTTTAACACAAGTGTTTTTTAAATATTTTACAAAATTATTGAAATTTTTTAAATGAATTATAAAAATATAACATTTTTCATATTAATTTTTGTCGAATTATGTAGAATAATAAAGTCAAAAATTAGTTATCAATCATCCAATCAATATAAACTCCAAAACCCTTTGTTGGATCGCTTACAAAAACATGAGTCACAGCACCAACAAGTTTTCCGTTTTGAATGATTGGACTTCCACTCATTCCCTGAACAATTCCACCAGTTTTAGATATTAATTCTTTATCAACAATCTTAATCACCATGCTCTTTTTATCGCTTTTTGATTGATGAGAGAGTTTCACAATTTCAATGTCATATTCTTTTGGAATTGTCCCATCAATCGTGCAAAGAATTTTTGCCTTTCCGGTTTTCACTTGGTCCCGAAAAGCAACTTTTACTGGATCGCCAAGCTTTGCAACATATTCTTCAGAAATTGTGCCATAAACACCATATTCGTTGTTATTATCAAGAGATCCAATTGTTGCCCCTGTTCGCAAAAATAGTCCACGAAGTTCCCCAGGATTTCCACGAGTTCCCTTGTTATATCCAACAATATTGCATTTATAAATATTTCCACCAGACACCGGCAAAAGTTTTCCAGTGTCAACATCTTGAACTGGGTGTCCAAGGGCTCCAAAACGTTTGTTGTCTGCACGAACATATGTAAGTGTTCCAACACCTGCGGCATTATCTCTTATCCAAAAACCAAGTCTATACATGTTTGAAGGAACTTCTTTTACAGGAACAATTGTTTCATTAATGATTTCCTTTCCACGTTTTATAACTATATTTGCAATTTCAAAAGCTTTTTGCGAGTTTAAAAGTCCATGTAAATGCGTTGCCGATTTAATGATTGTTCCATTAATGCTATAAAGCACGTCACCTTCTCTAATGTTCTTGTTTTTGCTTGGACGAACCGCTCCATTTTCGGTTTCAACATCGCCAATTGCAACAATTAAAACCCCATCACATTCAAGGGTAAAGCCAAGTGGATAACCACCAAGATATACACTTTGTTCTCGGTTTTGATTTTTATCTTTTTCCTTTCCAACAAATAGATTTTTTAACCTTTCAAAAAAATCCGTAAATTTTGATGATGCAACAAATCTGTTTTCAAAAATGCATTTAGAATTTGCCTGAACACTGAATCCATTTACAGCGACAAGGCCTAAAACTAAACTTAAAAAAGTGAAGAATAAATATTTAAAAACCTTTTTTGAATCATTAAAAAAAACTACCCACTTATTCATGTGAGTAGTTTTTGCAACATCTTTTAAATCTATACTTAAATTTATGTTTTGTTTAAATTGAATTTGCAATTTCAAAATCTTCGGCATTTTTCAAGAGTTCTTCAGCACACAATGCCGCTGCATTTCCATTGATTGTGATCACTGGATTTTGCGCTTCCAAAAGGTATGCAGCAATTGCTTCTTCAGCATGTTTAGCTGCCGGTGTGGTTTTTTCACCGATCAAATAATCAAAAGCTTCTCCTCTGCCATGAGCAATCAGACCGGTTCTTGCTACGATTCCCTGATCGGAAAGTTTAGACATCTTTTCTCTGATTACCAGAGACT
>USJH01000038.1 GCA_900554955.1 uncultured Clostridia bacterium
CCAGAGGTTGAGGAACAATATTCTCAGTAGATATATGCAGACAGTTAACTAATTCTTGCCGTAATTTTTCATCTTCACCACATAGATACAATAGATTTTCAATCGTTAATATATAAAAGATTTTTCCATCCAAGCTAATAATAGTATTAGGTAATGAAGATTCGCTTTTGATAACATTTGCAACAAATATTGTTTTATCTAATTCGGAGATAGAATTATGAGCAACAAGGTTTCGCAAATATTTAGAAAAGGACAGCATATCTGATTGTGATGTATATTTCACTTCAAAGTTTACACCGTTTCTTGTTCTAAAATCATATAATTTAGAATTGCTATGCAATGGTTCTTTTATTATGTCGTAATTTTCCTTTAATATATTTCCAACGACCCTTTCAAAATTCATTGCTTTTGTTAAAACCTTAGACTTAGAAGATTCTGCTTGTTCTGAGTTATTTTCTTTCATATTTGCTCCTGTGAATTTTTACTATTATCATAATAGCATATTTTTTCGAAATAATCAATATAGTGATAAAAAACAGCCATTTAAATGACTGTCTAGTTGGTGTCCCAGAGAGGATTCGAACCTCCGACAAACCCACCTTAGGAGGGTGGTGCTCTATCCAGCTGAGCTACTGAGACATATTTGATATTTGGTGCAAATTTTAGCACAAAATGTTTTGAAATGCAATATCTTGCTGTTAATGTAAAATTGGGATTTTGTACAGATTTGGGATCACTTTTTTGTTTCGCTTGTTTTAGATAATCGCCAGAATGCCTGTAAATTCAAGGGCTGTGAAAACTATTGTGTTTAGTCGGGTTTGGTCTTAGGAGGCGATCGCTCTATCCAGCTGAGCTATATCCACATATTAAGGCTTTTATTGGTGTTCGGTGAACTTTTGTTGAATTTTGGTTTTGTGTGGGTTTCATGTAATCGCAAAATGTCAGTGTTTTAGAGGTGTTTTGAGGTTTTCAATTTATCCAAGTCGATACTTGGGAGGTTTCTGTAATATCCATTTTACTACGGGGTCATAACCGAAAATAAAATATCACTTTAAAGGCTAAAAGTCAAGAGAACAAAATAGACATTATATAATTAAATAAGATTATTATAGGTATAAAGTATAATTTTTTTCAAATGCTGAAAATCTATAATTTTAATTATAATCACACTATAAAGCAACATGAAAAATCTTACAAATTATACAAAAAGTAATTATGTTTAACAATTCTTTTGAATGGACAAATCAAAAATGTTATAATCATCTCAATGGAGAAAACACATGAAAAAATTATATTTTAAATATGGAACAATGGGTTGCAGCAAAAGTGCACAAGCACTAATGACCGCTTTTAACTATAATCAAAAAGGGTTTGAAGTTCTTCTTTTAAAGCCAGCGCTCGACACAAGAGACACTGTTGAAGGGAAAATTGTAATTCACACAAGAATTGGGCTTTCAAGAGAATGCATTGCTTTTTCAAAAGACGAAAACATTTATGAACTTGCAAACAAATTTGGTGCAAAAGTTATCATTGTTGACGAAGCACAATTTTGCACAAAAGAACAAATTGACCAACTAAAACACCTGACTTGTGATGACAAAGTTGTTTTGTGCTATGGACTTTTAAAAAATTTCCGTGGTGAGCTTTTTGAAGGAAGCAAACGTCTTGTTGAACTTGCAGAAAGCCTTATGGAAATTAAAAGCATTTGCAAATGCGGAGCAAAAGCAACAATGAATGCAAGAATTGTTGGAAATCGTGTTGTCACAAAAGGTGATGAAGTTGTCATCGGTGGTGACGAAAGCTATGAAAGCATGTGTTATTCTTGCTGGAAAAAATATCAAGAAGAAGATATTAAATAAAATTTACACATCAATTTTCAAAGAAAAAATATAAGAAAAAATCCATCAAATTTATTGATGGATTTTTATATTTGTGCAAGTTGCACAATTTTCAGTCATTTTGCACAAATGAAATTATTGCTTATTATTGAAATTCCAATCTGCAATTTCTGGCATGTCAACACCATATTCACGAATATAATCGTGGTTTGCATCAAGCATATGATTTGCATATTCATAAATTTCTTTATATTTTGCTTTTGGAAGATTCAACATGCCAATTGCCTTCAGAAGTTGATGATAGCGATCAATCCCATTCATTTGACGAATGTCAAATGCTGTTGTAATTGTTCCTTCTTCATTATACCCTGAAACAACCATATTTCTATTTTTTCTTGAATATGTAAGTTGATGAATAAGTCTTGGATATCCATGGAAATTAAACAAAATTGGTTTATTTTCCGTAAACACCATATCATATTCTTTATCTGTCATTCCATGTGGGTGGTCGGTGTTTGGAACAAGTTTCATTAGATCGACAACGTTCACAAACTTAACATTAAGTTCTGGCAAAAATCTTTTAAGAAGAGTTATTGTTGCAAGTGACTCGATTGTTGCAGTGTCGCCACAAGAAGCAACAACAAGATCTGGATTTTTAGTGTTGTTCATTCCTGCCCATTTCCATTCGCCAACACCTTTAGCACAATGCTCTTTTGCTTCTTCAATTGAAAGCCATTGATATGTTGGGTGTTTTGACGCAACAATAACATTAACATAATTTTTACTTTTTGTTGCATGATCAAAACATGAAAGCAAGCAGTTCGTGTCTGCAGGAAGATAAACCCTTACGATGTCTGCCTTTTTAGCAACGATATGATCCATAAACCCTGGATCTTGATGAGTGAATCCATTGTGGTCTTGTTGCCAAACATTGCTTGTTAAAAGCAAGTTAAGTGATGAGATTGGTTTTCTCCAAGAAACTTCTTTTGAAACTTTAAGCCACTTTGCATGCTGTGCAACCATGCTGTCAACAACACGAATAAATGCTTCATAGCTGTCAAACATTCCATGACGTCCAGTAAGCAAATATCCTTCAAGCATACCTTCACAAAGATGCTCTGAAAGGAAGCTGTCATGAATTCGTCCGAGTGGTGAAAGGAACTCATCATTATCATAAATTCTTTCACAAAATGCACGTTTTTCAGATTCGAAAATTTTATAAAGTCGGTTACTCATTGCCTCGTCTGGACTGAAAACCCTATAGTTTTTATTGTCTTTATTTAAAACAAACAAATCTCTGATATAGCCGCCAAGTTCAAGCATGTCCTGAGCCTTTATGGTTCCATGTCCCTTGAAAGATAAGGCATAGTTTTCAATTGGTGGAGTTTTAATTTCTTTTAAAAGAAGCCCACCATTCGCATATGGCGATGCAGAAAGTCGCTTATCTCCTTTTGGCAAAATTTCTGCGATTTCTTTTTTCAAACGATAGTTTTCATCAAAAAGTTCGTTTGGTTTATAGCTTTCAAGCCAGCCCTTCAAAAGATCAAGGTGTTCAGGTTTTGTCATTGAAATTGGAACTTGGTGTGCACGAAAACTGTTTTCAATTTGTTTGCCATCAACAATTTTTGGACAAGTCCAACCCTTTGGTGTTTTTAAAATGATCATTGGCCATTTAATTTGTGATTGAACGTTTGATGCATTTTTCTTTATAAGCATAATGTCTTCAATTGCTCTATCCATTGCAAAAGCCATTTTCTTGTGCATATCCATTGGATCACTTCCAGCAACGAAATATGGACGATAGCCATAGCCATCAAACAATGAAATAATGTCGTTATCAGACAAACGAGAAAGAACTGTTGGGTTTGAAATTTTAAAGCCATTCATATGAAGAATTGGAAGCACTGTTCCATCGGTTTTAGGGTTGATAAATTTATTTCCGAACCAAGATGTTGCAAGCGGACCAGTTTCAGCTTCACCATCACCCACAATACAAGTTGCAATTAAATTTGGATTGTCAAGAACTGCACCAAATGCATGTGAAAGAGAATAGCCAAGTTCACCACCTTCATGAATTGATCCTGGTGTTTCTGGAACACAATGAGAACCAATTCCACCAGGGAAAGAAAATTGTTTGCAAAGTTGTTTCATTCCTTCTCTGTCTTGTGAAATTTTTGGATAAACCGAAGAATATACACCTTCGAGATAAGAGTTTGCAACCAAAAAGTTTCCGCCATGTCCAGGGCCAGAAATTAAAATCATGTCAAGATTATATTTAGAAATCAAGCGATCACAATGAGCATAAACAAAGTTTTGCCCAGGAACGGTTCCCCAGTGTCCCACAATTTTTCTTTTAATGTCTGCCATGCAAAGTTCATGGTCACGCATAAGTGGGTTGTCAAGAAGATAAAGTTGTGCGGCTGAAAGATAGTTTGCTGCATTCCAATATTTATTAAGTTTGTCAAAATATTCAGGAGTTGAAAATTTGTCTTGCATTTTTATTTCACCTTTTTATTGATTTTTCTTCATTATATCATATGAAATGCTTCACATAATAATGTTTTTTAAAATTTATTTTAAACAAATTTATCAATGTTAAACAATATATAATGCAAAATAATTGTTTTTTCTTAAAAAACTTTATTGTTTTTTTCTAGGTATAGTCAAAAAATTATTTGCCAAACAGGTGTGTTTTATGATAATACGAATATAACAATATTAAAGGAGATTAATATGAATAAAACAAAAAAATCATTAATGATTGTTTCTCTTGTAACTCTTGCAATTTCATGTTTAATGTTGATTTTAGCTGTTTTTAAAGTGAAAATCTTTCAAGGAATTCCTCTTAGATTGCTTTTAATTTTTGCAACAACTTCACTTTCATGTGCAATTGCAATCAGCGAGCTTAACGTTATCAAACGTAAAAGGGTTCTCGGATTTGTTGGACTTGGACTTCTTGGAACATCAGTTTTAATGGCACTTATAGTTTTCTGTTCTCCACTTCTTTTCAAATATAACGTTTTTAACAGAATCACAGGAATTGTTGCCGTTTTAAGTGTTGCATTTATCATTATAATTTCAATCTATTCAAAACTTGAAAAAACACTTCTCGGACTTCAAATTCCAACCTATGTTGCAGTCAGTGTTCTCGCAATCATGCTTTCAATCATCATTGGCGGATTTAAGCTTCTTGAAATCAAGGGAATGCTTGAACTTTTGATTATTGATGCAATCATTACAGTTGGTCTTTTGATTGCTTCTTCAGTTATCGCATCAAAAAGAAACGAACCAGAAGAAAACAAACTCAGTGAAGTTGAAATGCTTAAACTTGAAAACGAAAAACTAAGAAAAGAAAATGAAGAGCTTAAAGCAAAGCTTGCAGATCTTCAAAAATAGTTTGAAATTCAAATTAAATCAGGGTTTTCCCTGATTTTTTTATTTTTGATTGTAATTAAAAATCTTTTGTGTTAAAATTAAATGGTATTTTTTGGAGAAATAAAAATGTATTATAATTATGACATTAGCGACAAGCTTGTAAAACTTGCCGAAAAAACAGAAAAGAAAATTCAACCAATTTTTAAAAACATTGACCGCATTTGCATGCTTAACTCTGCCAAAGTTCTTCATGCCTTTCAAGAAGAAAGAGTTACAACAACCGATTTCAACGAAATCACCGGTTATGGTTTTTATGATGAAGGAAGAGATAAACTTGAAAAAATCTATGCCCGTGTTTTTGGTGCAGAAGATGCTCTTGTTCGAAATCAAATTATGAGCGGAACTCATGCCCTTGCCTTAACATTTTTTGGTCTTTTGAAACCTGGCGACACTTTCATTTCAATTTCTGGCGACCCATATGACACCCTTAAAAGTGTTATCGGAACCGAAGGAAACAGCAGAAATTCACTTTTAAAATATGGCGTGAAATATGAACAAATTGAACTTGTTAATAATGATTTTGACATTGAAACAATTGTAAATCGTCTTAAAAAACATGATGTTAAGCTCGTTGAAATTCAAAGAAGCCGTGGCTATAGTGACCGCAAGAGTTTGACCATTGATAAAATTGAAAGAGTATGCAAGGCCGTTAAAGAAGCAGACGAAAATGTTATCATCATGGTTGACAATTGCTATGGTGATTTTGTTGAAGAAAAAGAACCAACCGAAGTTGGTGCTGATATTTTGGTTGGCTCACTCATGAAAAACCTTGGTGGTGGTGTTGCAAGAACCGGCGGCTATGTCGTTGGAAAAAAAGAGCTTATTGAAGATGTTGCCGAACGTTTCTCTGCTCCATGTATTGGTAAAAATATTGGTGCAAACCTTAACGAAAACCTTGATTTTTATCGTGGATTTTATGTTGCTCCTTCAGTTGTTGCTTCTTCTGTTAAAACTGCTGTTTTTGCAAGTGCAATGCTTCAAGAACTCGGCTATGAAGTTTCACCAACCTTTGATGAAAAAAGAACCGACATTATTCAAACAATCAAACTTAACACTGCAGAAAACCTTGTAGAGTTTTGCAAAGGCATTCAATTCGGTTGCCCAATCGACAGTTTTGTCACACCAGTTCCCGCACCAATGGACGGATATCCACATGATGAAGTAATGGCTGGCGGAAGCTTTATTTCTGGTTCAACAATTGAACTTAGTTGTGACGGACCAATGACAGCACCATATTTTGCATTCATGCAAGGCGGACTCACCTATGAATATGGTAAGCTTGGAATTATGATTGCTTTAAACAACATTATCAAATAAAATTTCACCTGTTTTAAGAATATTATTATATTGATTTTGCGTTTTTACATTCCTTTAAACAACTCAATTGAATAATTCGCTTAAAAATCGCAAAATAGTAAAAAAATTAAATTAAACATAAAAAATCATGCAATTTTGCATGATTTTTTTTATTAAAACATTTTTGAAATTAGATCACGAACCACTGTTCCGTTTGCTTTCCCCTGAGTATTTTTCATTACATAGCCAATAATAAAACTCATAACCTTTGGGTCTTTTTTGAAGTCTTCAACCGCTTTTGGATTTTCCGTCTTGAATTTTTCAAGAATTTTTACAATTTCTGCTTCGGTTATACTTGAAAGAAGATTCAATTCTTTTGCCAAAACTTCAGGTTCTTCTTTTGTTTCAACAACTTTTTCCATTAAAACAAGACCATTTGTTTTTGTGATTTTTCCTTCTTCTGTCATTTTCACAATTGTTGCCAAATCTTTTTCAGAAATTGGAAAAATTGGACTTTCAGAATCTTTAACCATTCTGAATAAATCAGTTAAAATCCAGTTGCTAATTTTCTTTGGGCAATTAAAATATGAAACACATTTTTCAAAATAGTCTGAAACATATTTGCTTTCTGTCAAGTGCTCACTATCATTTTTTGAAATGCCATATTCCGAAACATATTTTCTTCTTCTCTCATGTGGCAAAGTTGGAATTTCTTTCGCAATTCTTTCTTTGTCTTCTTCCGTAATATCAAAAGGCAAAATGTCTGGATCTGGAAAATAACGATAGTCCTGAGTTTCTTCTTTGCTTCGCATCGTGAAGTTCTCACCAAGAGCATCGTCCCATTTTCGGGTTTCTTGATAAACCACTCCGCCATGTAACAAAACTTCTTTTTGTCTTTCAATTTCATAGCAAATTGCTCGTGAAACACTTTTAAAAGAGTTAAGGTTTTTCATCTCCGTTCTTGTTCCAAGAATTTTTGAGCCCTTTGGTTTAAGCGACAAGTTAACATCACAACGCATTCCACCCTGTTCCATTTTACAATCTGCAATATCCGCAAAAACAAGAGTTTCACGAACTTTTCTCAAAAATTCATCAACTTCTTCCGCACTTTCAAAAACTGGTTCTGTTACAATTTCGATAAGTGGAGTTCCACCACGGTTATAATCAATAAGTGTTCCTTCGGCTTTTGAAATATGAATAAGTTTCCCCGCATCTTCTTCAAGGTGAATACGGTTAAGCTTCATCTCTTTTCCGCTGTCTAAAACAACCTTTCCGCCAAGACAAATTGGGTGAACAAGTTGTGAAATTTGATATGCTTTTGAAAGGTCTGGATAGAAATAGTTTTTTCTTTCCATTTCTGCGTGGCTGTTAATTTTCGAGCCAAAACAAAGCCCGGCCTTTATGCAAAGTTCAACCGGTCTTTTGTTTGGAAGAGCACCGGGCATTCCGGTGCAAATTGGACATGTATTTGTGTTTGATTTTGCACCAAATTCGTTTTTGCAAGAGCAAAATATTTTTGTTTTTGTTTTTAGTTCGGCATGGATTTCAAGCCCGATTACAACGTCAAATTCCATCTTACTCTTCCCCCATAATTTGTTTCGCTATATCATATAAAACATCTTCAGTTTTGTTTTTGCCCATAATCTGCAAGCCAAGTGGCAAACCATTAAGTGATGCATATGGAACACTGAGTGCCGGAATTCCTGAAATTGAAGCAGGAACCGTGAAAAGATCTTCAAGATACATGCTTGTTGGATCTTTACTCTTTTCGCCGAGTTTGAAAGCAACAGAAGGTGTTGTTGGTGTCAAAATCACGTCACACTGTTCAAATGCTCTTTCAAATTCTTTTCTAAGAAGACTTTGAAGTTTTTTTGCTTTTTTATAATATGCATCAAAATATCCACTTGAAAGAACAAAGTTTCCAAGCATGATTCTGCGCTTAACTTCATCTCCAAAACCTTGACTTCTGCTTTTAACATAAACTTCTTCAAGAGTTTTTGTATCGCTTGCACAAGTTGCATATTTAACCCCATCAAAACGTGCAAGGTTGCTCGTTGCTTCTGCTGGAGTTAAAACATAATAGCATGCAAGGCTGCTTGAAATGTGTGGAACACTTATTTCCTTTATAGCATGTCCCATTTTTTGAAGCTTTTCAATTTGATTTTTAAAAAGTGAATATTGCTCAAGCTTTGCGATTTCACCTGAAAGTTCTTTGCAAAGTCCAATTACA
>USJH01000039.1 GCA_900554955.1 uncultured Clostridia bacterium
CCCACACCCCCCCCCCCCCAGCCACAACCAATGCATGAAGAAACATGCATTGACTTCGCATCTGTATATTTTTGATCCATAAAGCATTGATCAAGCTTTCTGACATTAAGTTTTACTGGGCAAACATCATTGCATTTTCCACAATTGATGCATGGCATATAGCTTTCAACAATAAATTCTTCTGCATCGCAAAGCAAAATTGTTGATGCAGTAAGAGTTACAGAAACTTCTGCCGATTCTTGAGCAAGTCCTGTCATTATTCCGCCATATACAAGCATTTTTTCTGAAACATTTTCAACAGTTCCAACAATGTCTAAAATATGGCTGATTGGAGTTCCATTTTTAACAAAATAGTTTGCTTTTCTTATGCAATTGTTTCCAGAAATTGTTACAGCTCTTTCAATTGCTGGCTTGCCTTGACGAACTGCATTATAGAAATCATAACAGTTGTTAACCGAGTCAACAATCACACCGATTTCAGCAGTTCTTGTCCCTTCTGGAACCATTTTTCCAGTTTCATAATATGCAACCAAACGATCAAATTGAAGAGGATATATGTTCGGATAAAACTTAACTTTAACAACCTTATTAAGTGCTGCACTTGAAACGAATGAAGAAACAATTTTTGAAAATCTTTTTTGTTTCACCGTGAAAAGGAAAACCAACTTTTCTGCACCAGCAACTTGTTGAAGAAGTCTTGCTCCTTCAAAAACTTCATGCAAAAAATTGGTTAAAAGTGCATCTGCTGAAAGTGCATATGGGTCAAATGGCGCACAATTAATCACAAGTTCCTTGATCGGATTTTTCAAAAGATATTTTTTATATGACGGATCATATGGTTCGAAATTATCAATCATTCCACTTTCATAAAGTCTTTTAAGCAAAGTTTCTTGATTGATGTCTGCATCATCCATTGGTCGAAGATATTCTTTTTCATCAGACAAATCTCTTGCAATGACAACATGTTCACAAAGGTTTCCACTTGCATTGAGTTTTTTAACAACACTTACAACCTTTCCGCAAACTGGACTGTAAACATATGCACCATATTTGCCTTTTGGCTTTGCAATTAAAGAGCCTTCTTTAACTTTCTCGCCAACGTTAACAGCACGGATTGCAGTGTCGCCATCATCAGCAACAAGTGGAACAGAAAGATATTCTGCAGGGCGAAGTTCGAAAAGCTCAAGATTTCTTGAACCATCGACTTTCACAGGTTTAATTCCACGAATTTCCATTGTTTTCCCCTTTTATTTATAAATATTAATTGTATTTTAACAAATAAAAAACCACTTGTAAACTAAAACAAGCGGTTATAAAAAACTTTTTAAAATTTTTCAGCAAAGTTGTAAAATTATTACTATTATGATTGATTTTTTACATCTTTACTTTTTTGCTTCACAAATTTTACGATTAAAACAATAATTTGAACAATTCCAATAAGTCCGATAAAACTTCCAAATATGATTTTTAAAATATTGCTTGAAAGTTTAAAAGCAACAAGAGCGCCAATGGTTGAAACAATAACCGCTGGAACAGAAATTATCCACCAGTTTTTAAAATCAATCAATTTTTTCTTTGAATAAATGATAATATCAACAATCGCCATTGGAACAAACACAAGAAGATTTATGCATTGTGCAACTTCCATTTTAACATTCATTAAAAGCGTGATAAGCGGAATCAAAAATGTTCCGCCGCCCATTCCCATTCCAGCAAAAACTCCCGATAAAATTGCGATCAAAAGAAACCAAACAAAATCCATTTCACACCGCCTTTATGATCATGATAACCCCAGCAGAAATCATGACAAGAGAAAAAATCAAGGTGATAATGTCATTTTTAAGTTTAGACAAAAGAAAGGTTCCAAGAACCCCACCAATCAAAGTTCCAATGATGCAAGGCAAAAAAACATTAAAATCAAAGCCACCTTTTAAAATGTAAATAATGCCACTTGCAACACAAATTGGAAGAATGATTAAAATTGCAGTTGCGTGTGCAACTTTTGTGTCCATTTTTAAAATTGCAATTGCACAAGGAACTAAAAGCATTCCACCACCAGCTCCTAAAAAACCATTTGCAAAACCAACAAAAATGCCAAGCAAAATTAAAAGTATAACCTGAACCCATCTTTTCATATTTTTATTTTGGTGCATATTTAACAAATTAATGTATCAAAAAGTCAAAAATGATTGATTTTTTCCTATATGTGATATAAAATATAAAAGTTAAGTCAAATATAATCAAATAAAGGAAGACGACAATGAAAAACAAACTTAAAAAAATCATTCTTAGCATTGCTTTGGTTTTTGCCGTTACAATGGGCTCTCTAGTTGGGCTTTTGACCGGCGTTATTGGTCTTAGCCATGCAGAATACAAGCCAACTTCGGTTCCTTCAAAGCCATATGACTTTACAGAACAAACCGGTTGGACAAAAGACTCTATTTCAAACAATGATCTTAAAACCGCTTTTGAATCTTCAGCAGTAAGTCAAAAGCTCACCCTTCTTGATGAAACATATCGTCCATCAAAGAACTATAAGGGTGAAGCCCTTGACGAAAAAGAAACATCTTTGGTTATGATTGCTAAAGATGCTCCTGTTTCTGTTATTGCAGACAAAGTTGAAGACGGCGAATATGTTTATGAGAAAAATGCAGACGGAACTTATAAATATGTTCAAGAAGGCGGCGTTGATAAAGAATATACAGAAGCTGAAAGAGCTGAAGCTGAAGATAAAGATGACTATGTTTTGATTGATGGTTCTGACAATAAATATCACAAAAGAATCAGAGTAAAAGAAGACAAAAAAACATATTTCTCTTATAAAACATCAGGTTCTCTTTCCCTCACTTCAAACAGCTATTATGTTGTAACTGCATATGTTTACACTAAAAATGCTGTTGCGTCTGTTATGATTTCAGACCGTGATCGTGAAGTTTATGCGGTTGCAAACGAAGTTAAAAGTGAAGATGGCAAGTGGCAAGAAATCTGGCTCTTCTTTGAAACATCTGCTTCAAGCTCTATGAGTGCATATTTAACACTCTATTATGGTTCAAAGGACAGCATTGTTGAATCGTCATCTGCTGCAACTTCAACATCTGGAATTGTAATTTTCGATCACATTGATGTTCAAAAAATCAGCAAAACCGATTTTAACAACAAAACAATTGCTGGCGAACAAACAACTGGAGTTACACTTGCAACAGGAAGTGCAAGAGTTGACTATTCTCTTGACACTGCACTTGCAGGAAACTTTGAAGTTATGCCTTCAATCTATGGCGAAAAATTCGGCACAGATGCTTATAACGAAGTTGAAGCAAACTCTAAATATCAATACTATGTTCCAAAATATGCAGATGACAATGCAAAAACTCGTTTGAATGAAAGACAACTTAAATCATATCAAAATGCATATGACAAACTTGAAATTCCTTCACTTGTTCTTGAAAAAGACGAGTTTAAAACAACAGATAAAGACAACAACGAAATCACATTTAACACTTTCAGAGAAAATAACCATGCTTTGAAACTTGAAAACAGAAGTGAAAAATATAATCTTGGTGTTCTCTCTCCTAGATTCACAATTCAACAATTTGCATATTATCGTCTTTCAATTTGGACAAAATCAACCGATGCTAATGCAGAAGCAGTTATAAAACTTCTTTCATATATTCAAACTGGAAGCAGCACAGGTTCAAATTACAGTGATGGTGCTCTTCAAATTACAACTCAAACAGTTTCAGCATTCACAAAAGACAGCGACATTACAAATAACTGGAACGAAGTTGTTTTCTATATTCAAGGAAACCCATATAGAGATACAACTCTTCAACTTGCCCTTTTAGCAGGAACTGAAAGCACAGTATATTTTGATGAACTTCGTCTTGAAGCTATCACAAGCTCAACATATTCAAACGCATCTTCATCAACAAAAATTGACCTTGGTTCTTCTTCAATTACAGTTGAAAACGGAATCACAAATGGATATTTCAACGATATTTCAGTAAGTGATGTTAAAAAAATGGAAGAACTTGAAAAGCCATATGCCCCTGCTTCTTGGACAAAACTTGACAAGAACGACAAAGGTGTAACTTCTGGAATTATTTCTACAAGTGACACTGCTTGGGCTGCTGTTACCGACAAGATCGGAAACGTTACAGAAAACCCAATGACAAAAACCGAACTTATCGGAAGCACTCCTGTATATCTCCCAAGAACAAACATTCTTGCAATCTATTCAGAAAACAAAAAGAACTTTGGATATAAATCTTCAAGCTTCTCACTTTCATCTGGTTCTGTATATGAAATTACTTTCTATACTTTTGCAGACAAAACCAATTTTGCTGGTGAAGTTTATGCAAACCTTGTGTTCAGTGATGACAACATTTCTGAAACAAAACAAACAATCGCTCTTGGCGAAGGCGGAGAATGGGTTAAACACACAATCGTTGTAAGAACTGGTTCATCTTCTCGTTCTGTTACAATTCAAATTGGAATGTCAAAAGCTCAAGGAACAGTTTATTTCCGTGACTTTGGATACAGAAAATACGAAGAAAAAACAGTAAATAAAGAAAAAGTTTCAGTTGACAAACAATTTGTAAACAAACTTTCAACAAACAACACTCTTGCTCTTCAAAAAGCAAACAACATCACATTTGTTGACTTCTATGGAAACAGTGCAGTTATGCACTCAACCGACAAAGTTGAAGACAAAGATTATTTCGAATCACTTTACTATAAGAAAGAAACAATCAAAGAAAACGAAAAAGTTCAAGGCGAACTTGGCGTTGTTGACACAAATTCAGATGTTAACCTTTCAGCCGATCCTTCACTTGTTCTTTCAAGTGCATTCCTTAAAAGAGAAAATGCAACAAGCGATTTTGCACTTTTAATCTATAATAAAGAAAAAGGCGAAACAACAATTGCTCCACTTGCTAACTCTTCCCTTTCATCTTCTTCATACTATCGCATCACATTCTATGTGAAGACTGCTGATATTGAAGCTGGAAAAGGTTTAACAGCAAAAATGAATGCAATTTCAGTTGAATTCACAAACATCAACACTGGTGCTCTTGGTGATGCAAACAATGAATATACAAAATTCACTGTAATGGTTAAAACTGGAACATCAAGCATTTCAAACTTTGAAATCGTGTTCAATCTTGGTGAAAAAGACAATGCTCTTACAGGTGTTGCATTAATTTCAGACATCGACATTACAAAATTTGCAAATGAAGATGACTATAAGAAAGCTCTTGAAGAAATTGACGAAAATGATAAACACACAATCGTTAAAGACTTCTCTGCAAAAGACGACAAAGATGACTCAACAGACGAATCTGCAGACAGCCTTACTCTTGCAACATTCTTCCTTGTATTCTCTTCTATCCTTTTGGTTATTGCTCTTGTAATTGCACTTGTTTCAATTTCAATCAAGAAACTTCCAAAATCTAAAAACGTTGTTGGAACAAACAACGTAAACGTTTCTAAAGATTCTTCAAGTAACAATGCTTCAAAAGATGGATTCGTTTAATATTTAAACAGTTTAAAAAAACCACCGAATTGGTGGTTTTTTTATTGCATATTTTTTCAATTATATTGTTTTATTTTTTTATTGATTAATATTCAAATTAAATTGCAGATTTTTCATTGCTTGTTTGAACCGCTTTTTGTTTGTTTTTTCTCGCCCTCCTTAAAACAAAGCCACGAATGTGTGCAACATCAAACATGAAATAGAACAAAAACATAATCAGAACACAAACAATCCCTACAATCACTGTATAAATAAATTTTGGAAGGAATAATTTAAGAAGTTTTAAAAGCAATGTTCCAGCAACACCACTCACCACCCCATAACCTAAAACCTTTATAAAGAATTTTCCAAATCCTTTCGCAAAAAGGTTTCGTTTTTTAAGCATTCTAAGGTTCAACACTGCAGAAATTGTTGACAATGATCCCATTCCCACAATAAGTGCATTTGTTCCAAGATATTTTGGCAAAAAGAAGATGCAAAGAAACAATGCAATTGCGGAAATCACATAATTTATAAGGCTTTTCATTTCAAGCCCCATCGAGTTTAAAAGCGAACTTGTGATTTGCGAAATTCCCATTGGAATCATTATAATTGCTGCACGACTCACATATACTCCAGCCCCAGACGAACCAAACAAAATTTCACAAATCGGAGTTCCAAGAACAAAGAAGGCCGGAACAAAAATCATGCTTATTGCAAGGCTTACATTAATTGCAAGGTTAACATGAGATTTAAGCCCATCAAAGTCTCTTGTGCTTGATTTATCGTCTATATTGCTAGTTTTACTGCTAATTTCCGGAACAAGTGCAACAGCAAGCGAGCTTATAAGTGTTCCAGGAATCATTATAAGCGGAAATGCCATTCCCATAACCATTCCAAACTCTGCCATTGCCTGACTTTCTGTAAAACCATATAGCATCAGCCTTGCAGGAATTATAAGTGCAATAAGGCTTGTCACAACAGAAGATGCACTTCGCACAACAGTGATTGGTGTTGAGCTTTTTAAAAGCGGTTTAAAGGTTCCACGTGGGTTTGCAAGGCGGTCTTTAAGTGCAAAATATATAATGATTACGAGCAAACAAGACATTACACACGAAATGGACAAGCTTAGCGATGCTTTTTCACCAAGACTAAGCCAAGGCATAACTCCCGGAGCAAACAAAATGAAGCAAAGAATGACACGAACAACTTGCTCAAAAAACTCTGTGAAACTCATTGCAAAAAATCGTCTTTCACCCCAAAGAGCGCTTCTTAAAACACAATAGATTGCCGAAGCAATAATTGCTGGAAGCGAATATAGCACAATTCCAGTTGTAATGTTGTTATTAAATATTTTTGTCAAAATGTTTGGGAAGATATAAAGCACAGCGGAAACAATAATGCTGATTGCAAGTGTAACAATAAGCCCCGCTGTAACCGAAGCATGTGCTCCTCTGTCATCTTGAACTTGCTTTTTATAGGCAACGGTTCGTGAAACAACAAGCGGAAGCCCACTTGCAACAAGTGTTAAAAGCACTCCAAAAACACTCATTGCAACTTGATAATATCCAAGAATTTCAGCTCCAAGAACTCTTGATAAAATAATTCGCAAAACAAAACCCATTGCACGGGTCAATACACTGAAAATAGTAACAATTAAAGTTGCTTTAAAAAGTCCTTTCATTTTCTATTCCTTATGTTTTAACATACGACTAAATCATGCTTTCTATGATATAAGGTGTTTTTTATGGCAAAAATATTCATTTTTTTACAATTTTGTTTAAGAATTTCACCATGTGCTTGATTTATTGTTCAAAATCATTTATCATATAATAATAAAGGTTAAAAAAAGAATAGGATAATATCGATGATAACAGTAAGACAGATTTCAAAAAGAAAAGACTTCAAAAAGTTTGTAAAATTTCCAGACAAGCTTTATAAAGATAATAAGTGTTGGGTTCCACCATTTGAACAAGACGAACTTGACCTTACAAATCCAAAGAAAAATGCGTGTTTTGAAGAATCAGAAGCATCATATTTTTTGGCTGAAGAAGATGGAAAGGTTGTTGGACGAATTTCAGGCATCATTTCACATGCATACAATCAAAAAAACAACACAAAACGTGCAAGATTTTCTCGTTTTGAATGCATAGACAACAAAGAAGTTGCCGACATGCTTTTAAAAGCAGCTGAGGACTGGGCTCGTGAAAAAGGAATGGACAGTATTCATGGTCCCCTTGGATTTAACGATTTGGAACGTGAAGGACTTTTGATTTCTGGATTTGACAAAGTTGGTTGCTTTCTCACAAACTATAACATGCCATATTATCAAAAGTTTATTGAAGACAATGGTTACACCCCAGATGCAAAATGGGTTGAATGGCGAATTCCAGTTCCAGAAACAATGAATGAAAGAGTTGAAAGAGTTTGTGCAGAAGTTCAAAAACGTTATGGTTTTTATGAAAAACAATTCAAATCTTCAAAAGAGATTTTGGATAAATATGGCTATAAATTCTTCGAACTTCTTGACGAATGCTATAAAAACATCTATGGAACAATTCCTTTCAACAAAAAACTTGTTGATCAAACAATTGCTTCTTTCCGCATTATTATTGACAAAAGATATGTAAGTTTAATTTTCAATAAAGAAGACGAACTTATCGGCTTTGGAGTTGGCTTCCCTTCTCTTGCAGATGCAATGATCAAGTGTCGTGGAAGATATCTCCTAACAGGAATTTTCCGCCTCCTTCATGCAATCAAACACCCAAAAGTTGTTGAGCTTGGTCTTATTGCTGTTAAACCAGAATATCAGAAAAAAGGTGTTACAAGTGTTATCATTCATAGCATTCTTAAAAGAATGATTGAATCCAACATTGAATATTGCGACACTGGCTGCCAACTTGAAGACAATATTCCAGCAATTCAAGCGCTTGACATGTTTGATCGTGAAGCTATCCGCCGTCGAGTTTGTTACATAAAGCAGTTATAAGTTGTATTTTCTTTTTAAATTTGAACAAAATTTTACAAACAAATAAACAATCCACGAGTTTTACTCGTGGATTTTTGTTGTTCGTTATCAAACAGATAGAGAAAAATTATAATATAAAGAAAACATTTTAAACGATAGCTATAAGATGTAGAGAGTTCAAAAACGGAGAGCAACAGGTTTACTTAGATTTTCGAGTTTAAAGGTTAAAACAAGGTTCCCGATAGTATCCGTTGTTACATCGGCGGGGGGTGTGTGGTTGGTTTTTGT
>USJH01000040.1 GCA_900554955.1 uncultured Clostridia bacterium
ATTCAGGTTTGCGACATTATAATTGTGCGAATTTTTCAAAAAACAATCATAACTTGAGACAATAATTTTAAGTGCAATTGTTTCAAGTTCTAAAAAATCCCCGCTTTTGCTTAAAGATTGCAAAACGTCTAAAACAAGCTTATCTCCACCATAAAAATATTTTGTCTCATCAAAAAATGTCATTGCTTGTCCTAAACGAATAAGTGTCCAAACATTCTTTTCAGAAAGTGACATGTTGTTTTTTAAAATATAATCCTTCATTGTTTTTGAGAAAAAATCTGAAAGTCTTGGGCAAGTTTCTTGTTTAAACACAAGTTTTGCAAATTCATTGTCAAAAAGTGCAATAAATTTTGATGAAAGATAATAGGTCTGAAACTTGTTTGCTTTTTCTGTAACATTAACAAAAATCGCAAGCGGGCTGACTGTTTTATAAAAACAAAAACAAACCCCATCATAAAGTCTCGAAAAAGATGAAAAAGTGAAATCCGTAAAATTTCCAATTGGACAGATTATAATTTGTTTTTCATAAAGTGCACAATAATATTTACAAACAGAAATCAATTCTTCTTTTCCAAAAACAACAACAATATCTGAGTCATCATTTTCAATTGTTTTTGCCAAAAACTCTGTTGCAAAACAATTTTCGATTGTTTTGATTTTAAAGGCAATGTTGCTAATTTTCATTTTGTTTGAAAATTCAACTTCATTTTCACTTTTTTCATCATCAAAAAACAAAATGCTGCGATATTTCTTTTCACAAATGAAATCAAGCATAAAAGAAAAAGCATTGTCACTTACAACAATTTTTTCGGTTGAAAGAAAATGCTGTTTCCCACACTCGCATTTTTTAATTTCTAATAATTTATTTTCCACAAAATAATAATAACATGCGACAATATGTTTATCGCATGTTATTTATCTAATTTTATATCGAATTTTAATGTTTTTTGAAATTTATTGCAGATTTTCCGCATTTTCAGTTTTTTGAGCACTTTTAAGTTCTTTCTTTGATTTCACAACTCTTGCAATGCTGTCAATAGTTGAAATTGTAAATCCTTGAATGATTGGAAAATAATAGGTCAAAAATCTCCAAGCAAGAAGTCCAAGAACAATATATTTGCTTCCAATAAGTGAAGAAACACCAAACATTGCAATAAATGAAAATTCCATCATTCCTGTTCCGCCAGGAAGAGGAATCACAACAGATGCCATTTGACAAATTATAAATTTTGTAATGCAAATGCAAAGAAGGCTGAACACTGCAGTTGCATTTGTAAGCTCAATGTTTGAAAATGCCATTACAACTGTAAATGGGATTGAGAAATATGCAAAAACTTCAAGCAAACAGAATGCAACACAAATTGCAAGAGTTCCCTTGTGTTTGTTTAAATAGGAAATTGAAGATTGATATTCCAAAACTTGTCGCATGATTTTGTTATAGCTTTTACGATAGTCTTTAACAATTTTAAATGCATATCCAACTTTAACAATTCCACGAACAAGCGAACGACCAACAATCTTTCCGCTTCCAACCAAAATAAACACAACACTTGTAAGAGCTGTAACAATAATTCCGATTGCTGCAAAAATTTTGAAAAGAATCAACAAAAGTTCATTAAGAGATGAACCAGTTGGCAAAAATGGAATTCCAAAAATGAAGAACAGTGTTAAAACAACTGTATAAACAATGTTATAGATGATAAGTTTAATGATAGGAATGCTTGTTGCAATTCCTGCAGAAATATTAGATCTTGTCAAATTCAAAATTTGAGAAGGCTGTCCACCAACTGAAAAAGGTGTGATCGCATCAAAATATTTTCCAACAGCACTAACTTTATAAGCTGTGAAAAATTTTGACTTGCCTGTTGATTTTCGGATAAGGAAAAAGAAAATCATTGCATCAGCAAAAAACATTAAAAAGAAAAGTAAAACTCCACCAAGAAGCCACCAAAGTCTGCTTCCTTGAGTTTGAATAATTTCTTTAATTGAAATTCCATCGGTTTCTTTCAAACATGCAGAAATAATAAATCCAAGAACACAAACGTTAATTGCAAGAAAAATAAGGTTTGTGATAATGCTTTTGCGTTTTTTCTTTGGCTTTTGTGTCTCAATTGCTTCAGAAAGTTTTTCACGAGCAAGGCTCTCATCAATCATTGCATCTTTTTCAACGTCATCGAAAAATGAAACTTGACCTTCGCTTATAACGTTTTCTTCGCTTTTGTTTTCTTGCTCGGAAAAATCAGGTTCTTTAGAACCTTCAACACCAGGCATGCTTAGTTGCTCATTTTCAAGTTGTTTCTTTTTTCTCATATTCTCGCCTTACCTTTAAATGATACCAGCATGCAAAAAAACTGTCAATAAAAATATGCACTTTCAACCAAAAATGCAAAGAAAAAAGAGCCATAAGGCTCTTTTATATATTATTGTTTGTCACCGGCAGTGTCGTCAGTTCCATCATCGAAGAATTTTCCGGCAGCAATTAAAGCTTCAAGTTCTTTAACTTCATCGGCATATCTTGTTTGTTCGTGAGTAAGATAATCTTTAAGTTTCAAGTTGCTTTCATATTTTTCACGGTTTGTTTCAATATATTCTTGTGCATCTTGAATGCTTGCTTTAAGTTCTGCAATGTGAGATGTAAGTTCTTCTTGACGTGCTTTCTTTTCAGCATCAACATTTTTAATGTCAGTTACTGAATACATCAAAAGGTTAAGGTTTGTAAGTTCCAAAGCTCTGCGATCAAGCATTTTTTGATTTCTTTCCATTCTGCGAATGGTTCTTTCATATTTCAAAATTGCACGAGATGTTTTGTCAAGATCTCTGTCAATTTTTGCCTGGCTTTCCTTAATCTTTTCAAGACGAATTCTATAGTCAAATTCAGGTCCAGCATGGTCAACAACTGTAACAATTTCTGCAGGTTGTTCTTCTTTTTCTTCTTTTGTTTCTTCAACAATTACAGGAGTAACTTCTGCTTCTTCATCTTCAGGTTCTTTTTGAACGTCTGCTCCGAAAATATTAATGACAACCTTTGAATTGTCTTGAGCCGGCTCTTTTGGTTCTTCTTTAATTTCTTCTTTTGCTTCTTCAACTTGAGCAGGTTCTTCTGCTTTTTCTTCTTTTTGAGCAGGTTCTTCTGTTTTCTCTTCTTCTTTTGTTTTTGAAGCTTCTTCAAGTTTTGCAAGCATTTGATCAAGATCAATTTCATTGATTTCTTCTTTTTGAGAATCAATTGAAACATCTTTTTCATCTTGAGCTTTTTCTTTAGCACAAGAAACAACAATAAATGCGATTGTAAATCCAAGTGCTGTTAAAACTCCAAGTCCAAGGATAACAATTGCTACAATTTGGAATGGTGACATAATTTTTCTCCTTAATAATTTATTTTTTAGTTTGGTGGAGGCGGCGAGAGTCGAACTCGCGTCCAAGAAAATCCATAAATGCCCTTCTCCGTACAAAAGTCAATTTCAAAGGCTTTCGCTTTAAACAAGAAACTAACAAATTGTTTTCAAGCTATCAAAATTTATTTTAAAAAACTTTCCCAACTTTGACAAAGAAAGTTTCGCTCGGCTTTACTTTAACAAGCCTGGAAACCAGCCGACCTTTTCCAGCACCCGTGGCTAAACTAAGCAGCCATTGCGACTAAATCGTTGTCATTTATTGTTTTTACCGATTTTAGGATTCAGTATAATCCTGTACGCTTATAACACTTACAAATATAACCTGTCGAAACCAGAACGCCCCCATGAGGGTTTGCCTGGAAACCTTAAACGTCTTTTAAAGCACGCATTGTGTCTTTGGCAATTGTTTTTTCTTTAAGCGATTGTTTCTTATCGTAAAGATGTTTACCTTTTGCAACTGCAAGAAGAACTTTAACAAAACCATCTTTAAAATATGCTTTAAGCGGAACAAGTGTGTAACTTTCATTTTTCACTTTTCTTTCAATTTTCGCAATTTCAGACTTATGAAGCAATAATTTTCGTGTTCTTTTCTCATCTTCCTTGAAACTTGCAGTATTTTTATAGCAAGGAATGTTAGCATTCAAAAGAAATACTTCCCCATTTCTCAAAACACCATAGCTGTCTGAAAGATTAAGATGACCTGCACGAAGAGATTTAACTTCACTTCCGGTTAAAACAATTCCACATTCAAACGTGTCTTCAATAAAATATTCAAAGTTCGCTTTTCTATTTGTCGCTATCTCTTTCATATTTGCTCCTTGATTATATCATAGTAATTTTTGTTTTTCAAGATGGTTTTTGAAAAAAAATCTAAAAAAACGCACTTTTTTAGCTCTTTTTGGTTAAAAAAACTAAATTTTTGCGTTTTTTTAGTATTTTTAGTTGTTTTTTTGATTTGTTAAAACAAAGTCAATATGTCTTGTGTTAATATCAACACTATCAACCTTAACAGTAACTTTTTCACCAATTGTAAATTTGTTTCGTTTTCCAACAAGCATATATCTTGTCTGATCAAAAATATAGTGATCATCTGGAAGTGATTCTACATATACAAATCCTTCAATTGTATTATCAAGCTCAACAAAAATTCCAGACTCGATCACCGAACTGATTTTTCCTTCATAAACTTCACCAATTCTTTCTGACATATATTCTGCTTTCTTCAAATCGTCAACAGCTCTTTCTGCTTCATCTGCAACACGTTCAGTTAAAGATGATTGCTCACTTGCTTCTTGAACAAAACTTTCAAGAACCTTAACCTTATTTTCGTTAAGTTGACCATGAAGCATATATTTCAAAATTCTGTGAATTGTAAGGTCTGGATATCTTCTAATTGGTGATGTAAAGTGGCAATAATCTTTAAGCGCCAAACCAAAATGTCCAAGAGCTTGACTATCATAACGAGCCTTTTGCATGCTTCTGAGCATTACTTTTGAAATTGGTTCACTTTGAGGTGTGCCCTTAATTTCATTTAAAAGTTTTTGGAAATCTTTTGGTTCGCTTCCTTTATTTCCTGTTTCAAGTTTAAGTCCAAAACTTGAAACGAAAGTTTTGAAGGCCTTCACTCTCTCAAAAGTTGGTTCTTCGTGAACACGATAAACAAACGGAAGCCCCATATGTTTTGCATGACGTGCAACAACTTCATTTGTAATAACCATGAATTGTTCGATAAGCCTGTCACTAATATCTCTTGGCTTTTTAACAATTTCGGTGATTTTTCCTTCTTCATCAACATTGATCTGTGCTTCTGGCAAGTCAAAATCAAGTTGTCCAGCTTCATCACGACGTTTTAAAAGAATAAGAGCAAGCTCTTTCATTTTCTCAAGCATTGGAACAATTTTTGCATATTGTTTTCTAAGTTCAGGATCGCCATTAAAGATTTTTGTAACCTTTGTATAGGTCATTCTATAGTCTGAACGAATCACACCTTCAGCAATGTTATAGTCCAAAATGTTACCATTTTTGTCAATTTGCATTGTAACACTCATTGTAAGACGGTCTTCTTCTGGGTTAAGAGAACAAATTCCATTTGACAGAGTTTTTGGAAGCATTGGCAAAACATAGTCTGGAAAATATACACTTGTTCCACGGCGAAAAGCCTCTTTATCAAGAGCAGAATTCTCTTTTACATAGTTTGAAACGTCTGCAATGTGAACTTTCAAAACATAGGTTTCACCCTTCATTGAAAGAGAAATCGCATCGTCAAAGTCACGAGCATCTTCACCATCAATGGTGATTGTAAGCTCATTTCTAAAATCTTTTCTTCCCTTTATCATTTCGTCTGAAACCGGTTTATTAAGCTCATCTGCTTCTTTAATTACATCTGCAGGGAAATCTTCAATAAGTCCGAAAGAGCGAATCATTGAAAGGGTTGTAACTTTAAAACTGTTTGGATCACCAAGAACTTCGATAACTTCGCCTTGACTCATTCGTGTTCTGCTTGGATATTCGTCAATTTTAAGAACCACCTTGCTGATTCCTGTTGCCCCACCAAGTTTGTTTGCGGGAACAAAAATACTGTCAGCAAAACGTTGATCATCAGGAACCACAATAGCCCCGCCACTTGTTGGAGAAATTGTTCCAACAATGGTTTTATATCCTCGATCCAAAATTTTCATGACCGCCTGCCGCTCTTCCACGAGCTGATTGTGCCCCACGACCCTTATAGTTTTGACCACGTTTCTTTTGTTCAACCTTAATCAAAACTGTATCGCCATGAGCTGCACCATTAAGGTTTCTTTCAGCAATGAAAATGTCATCACCGCCAGCAACAGGACGTGCAAAAGCATATCCATTTGGATTCGCAAGAATTGTTGCTTTAACTGCACCTGAATTTTCTGGCAACGTATATTTATTACGCTTGGTAAAAACAATCTCGTCTTTTCTTGTAAGTTCGTTAAGCATGCTTGCTAGAGCCTGCCTATCAAACCCACGAGTAAGTCCAAGACGTTTTGCAATTTCGTCAAAATCAAGATATTTTTGTTTGCTGTTTTCAAAAACCGCTAAAACACTTTCTCTAAAATTCATCATTTTCTCCTGTTAAATATGAAATTCTTTTTGAAGCTCTTTCACAAGTTTGTTTCTTTTAAATAGTTCCAAAATCACCACTGCCAAAAGCGAAGTGCACATGAATGCAAGACTTGGCCAGAGTGGAAGATTTTTAAACCAAATAAACATTACAAAAAAGTAAATTATGCTGAATATTGCAAGAAAACTTACGCTTCTTAAAAGCTCCCCTTCATGTTTTCTTGAACAAAGACAAATTATGCCCGATGTGATTATTGATGCAGTCATGATTGAAGGCCCCGCATAAACAAGTGCCCAACCGAATTTTGTTGCAAGTGTGAAATAGTTATAGGCATCAATAAATATAAGGAAAAGTGAAACTAAAATGCTCATTATCGTAAGCTCTTTAATATACTGGCTCACCTTCACTTTAAGTGGCTCAATGAAAACATGGAAAACCATGATCAAAAGTGCCAAAACATATGGATACCAATATGGCTTTGTTGGAAAAATCAAATTCACAATCAAGCATATAATTGCCGATATCCAGAACATTCCACGAGTAATGTTATACCATTTTATGTTTTGAAAGTTTTTAAAACTATAAAGTGGATATGATTTTTTGTTTTCAACAATCTTTTCATTGCCACTTATAACATGTTTGCCACAAAGTGGACAGTTTGAAAGATCTGAGCTAACGTGAACTTTGCAACGTGAACAATATCTATTTTCTTCCATACATATCCCTCCTGTTGCTGTAAACATCAATATCAAGCCCAAAATCTGCAAGCATGCAAAAAATGTCTCTTTCGGTTTGGTTTTCTGCAATTTTTGATGAAATGCAAATTGAAAGTTTGTCACCAAAAGAAACAACCCCAATGCTTTTTTGATTATATAAACTTCTGCCAAGATTGAAAGTGTAACTTTCAACAAAGTCGTTAAACTCTTCAGGGCAAGAAACTTTCCCAATGTTTGAAAGTGCAAGTGTTTGAAGGTTTTCGCCCATATAATTGAAGCATATTTTCAAAACAAAGTTTTTAATGAAAAGTGGCATGATTTTAACAAAAAAGTTCTTTTGAACTTTAACATTTGCGTTAATGTTTGCTTGAAGCATGTTATCATCAACATTTTTAAGTTCTCTTTGAAAAATCTCGATAACATCTTCAAAAGATAGATCTTTGCCAGCAACTGGAACATTGACATATGATGAGAAATTTCTTAAGCTTTTACTGTTATAGCGAGAACGAAGGTCAATTGGAACTGAAATTTTTGTTGGCTTTTTATTTGATGTTTGTCTCTTATAAATTTGATAGCCAACAACAGCCGCCAAAAACACCGAGATTGTTGCATTATATTTCTTTGCAACTTCTTTAACTTTTGAAACACTCAAAATTCCTTCGGTTGAGTTCACCATTCCAGATGGAAGCAAAGTTCCCTTAATTTTATATGCACTTTTTTCTTTTGGACGTTTTGTTTTATCATTATTTACACTTTTGAAAAAGCTGTCTTCCATTTCTTCGTCTGACGGAATATCGTTATAGCTTGCACAACCAACAAATTCAGAAATTTTTGTTCCGCAAAGTTCAATATATCTTGCAACCAAACTGTTTATAAAAAACAATGCCCCACGACCATCACAAATTGCATGGAAAACTTCAAGAGTGATGCGATATTCACTATATAACACACGAATCAAAAATCCATTTCCATTTGACAAATTGAATGGCTGACAAGGGAAATATTTTTCTTCTTCAATTTCAAGTCTGCCAAAATTTGGTTCATAATAATTCCAGAAAAAGCCATGACATAATTTTACATTGAAAGTTGGAAAACGTGGCATAATGTCATCAAGTGCCTTTTGCAAAATTTGTTTATCAACCTTATTTTTCATTGTAACCGCAATTCTATAAACAAAATTCCAGTCTTTATCTGACGCACTTGGATAAATTGAAGCAGCATTGTCAAGACGAAACCAACTTGCAAATTTCCCACGTTGTTCCATTGCTCGAATTGTTTCTTCTTGTTTTTTTCGAATTTCTTTTTCTTTAAGCTTCTTATATTTCAAAAGTTCTTTGATTCTTTGCTTTTTTGCACGATTTTTTGCCTTTTTCGCACTTTTTTCGGCTTTTTTTGCAATTTTCTGCTCTTTTTTCGCACGCAAAATTTGCTCTTTTGCATTTTTCTTTTCTTGTTTTTGTTGCAAAAGAGCTTCTTTTTTCTCGTTTTCTGCAATATTTAATTGTTGTCTTTCTTTATGAGCCATTATTTCGCCTATTTTAT